>CAJXRJ010000353.1 GCA_913058555.1 uncultured bacterium | reverse complement strand
GGCATTGGCTTTTCGACGACGGCCTCCGTCGCCCCGGGATGTCACCCCCGAGGCGACGGAGGCCGTCGTCGAAAAGCCAATGCCCGGGTTCGGGGAACTCATGCGGCAGGTCAGCCTTCAGTACGTGCCCACGGCGATCCTGTCGCGCCAGACGGCGGGGATCCGCGGGAAGGCCCTCATCGTGAACCTGCCCGGCAAGCCCAGCGCCATTCGCCAATGCCTCGACGCGGTGTTCCCCGCGATCCCGTATTGCCTCGACCTCACCGGTGCCGCCCGTCTCGAAGCGGACCCGGAGGTCATCCAGGTCTTCCGGCCCAAGAAGAAGTGAGCGGCGAGGCGGCTCCTTTGGCGCAGCGATTCATGACAGGAAGTTGCACTGTCCTGCGTTTTCGGCCCAGGAATGGGCGTAGGGCTCATGAGGGGATCTTCAATTCCGGCTCTCTTGACCCTCGGAGTGTTGATTGCCCCTATCCTCTTCGCCTCTTGCGGCGGATTCTGCCGCCCGCTGAATTCCTCTCAACGACCCATGAACATCAAGTTTCTCCTCGTTCTCTTTCTCGCCCTTCCGATGTTCGCTTCCTGCGATAAGGCAGCCGATGTTGCTGAAGGCTTCGATATCTCGAGCCTGACCGCCGAGAGCGCGCCTGCGAAGGCCACCGAGATGCTTGGCAAGCTCACCTCCGGCCTCGGCGAGATCACCGCTGAGAACGCCGGTGACAAGGTCAAGGCGCTTCTCCCGGCCGTGACCAGCCTCTCCGCCCTCAAGGAGAAGTTCTCGGCCGTCAAGCCCGACATGAGCAGCCTCTCCACCGCTGTTGACGCTCTCAAGGCCAAGTTCGCCGGTAAGGACGCTGTCCTTACCGCTCTGAAGCCGCTCATGGACGGCCTCAAGGGCTTGATGGGCTGATCGAAATTCGATCACGACCGTCCCGCCCCGCCGATGGCTCGGTGCGGCCGGCACAGTGACTGGCTCCCGCTTCGTTCTCGAGGCGGGAGCCAGTCTCGTTTCCCGGAACGACGGCACGCTCCATCCGCTGGTCTAATGGGTGCCATGGCGCCTACTCGACTGACGACGATTCTCTCCTTCTTCGTTCTTCTTGCGCCGTGGGCGCAGCTCACCTCTGGTGCGATGGCCCAGGGCTCCGCCGCCGACTACGGGAGAGCGGCGGGTCTCAGGGACAGGTTCAAGGGACTCCTCGACGCCCCGAACGTCGAGCCCACTTGGATCGACGGAACGCGTCTTTGGTTCGTGGCAGGGGGCAAGCTTCGGATCGTGGAGGTGGCCCCTGGATTTCCCGCCGGGGAGTTTGAGAGCAGGAAGCTGTTCGGCGGAGCCCGGCCCCTGGGCATCCGGCCGGAGCCGGATTCCTCCGGCGCCCTCGCGGTCTTGGCGGACAGTGGGGAGGTATGGCGTTGGGTCCCTGGGAAGGCACCGAGCGCGTGGCCGGAGGACCGTGATTCTCCGTTCCTGATGCCGATCGAGTCCGGCAAGCCAAGACGGAGCGGGGGTCGATCACGGACCGCGGTGGACGTGGTCTTCACCAACGCGTCGGACGAAGCGGTCGAGCTCGTTTGGATCGATAGCGGCGGGGGCCACCGCGGCTACGGCACGCTGAAGCCAGGGGGCGTCATCGTGCAGGGGACTTTTGAGGGCCATGTCTTTGGCTTCAAGGGCGACGATGGTCGCATGCGCGGCTGGGTGCGCATGGGACCGTCGGCGGGCCTCGCTGCGTTCAAGGCGAAGAACGCGCGCCCAAGGGGAGCGAACCGGAGCGGCCGGCGCCCCAAGGGTCCGAGGGGCCCCGAGCGCGAATCATTGGCGTTTGGATACAGCCTCAGCTTCAAGGACGGCAAGGCGGAGTTTCGCCGGGGCAAGTCGGGCAAAGACATCACGGTCTTGAGTCCGACCACCGACGCGCCAGCGCGGGGGTCAGACCCTGGCCGCTTCGCGGCCCCGCAGATGGTCGCGCCGGGGGGCAAGGCCGTGGCGTTCATGCAGTCCATCTACGCAGGGAAGACCAAGGCGCACTTCATCGAGTCTGCGCCCGACGCGTCCACCCTCCCGGAACTGCACACGTTCAACTACCGGCGACCCGGGGACGAGATCGATCAGTCGTATCCGGTGCTGGTGCGCCTCACCAAAAGCGGCCAGCCCAAGCGCATCAAGATTGAGCCCGCGTCACTGCTCGAGAACGCCTGGAGCATCAAGCACTTCCGGTGGAGCGCCGATGGCTCGCGCTTCACTTTCTACGTCAACGAGCGCGGCCACCGCCGGACGCGGCTTGTTTCGGTGGATGCCCGGACGGGCAAGGCGAAGTCGATCATCGAAGAGGCTCCGAGCACCTTCGTGGACTACGCGGCCAAGACCTACCTCCATCGATTCCCCGCGGCCAAAGGCGGCTCAGAGGACGTCCTATGGATGACCGAGCGCAGCGGGTGGAACCATCTCATCCTCGTGGATTCGGGGACCGGCAAGGTCAAAGGCGAGGTGACCTCCGGGGAGTATGTGGTGCGGAGCGTCGTGTCCGTGGATGACGCTTCCCGAACGGCGATCCTGAAGGTGATGGGTATCTATCCCGACCAAGATCCCTACCACGTGCACTACGCCAAGGTGTCGGTGGACTCGGGGGAGATGACGATGCTGACCCGCGGCGATGGGACCCACACACTGGAGTTTGCGCCCGGTGGGAGCGCGTTCATCGATCGCTGGTCACGGGTCGACCAGGCCCCGGTGGCGGAACTGGGGTTCGTGGGTGGCAATGATTCGTTAGAGCTCTCCCGTGGGGACACCGCGCGGCTCGAGAAGGCCGGATGGCGCGCCCCCGAACGGTTCCACGCCAAGGGCCGCGACGGCGAGACGGATATCTGGGGCATCGTGATTCGCCCAACGGACTACGACGAGAACCAGCGCTACCCCGTCATCGAACAGATCTACGCCGGGCCGCACGATCAGCATGTGCCTAAGTCCTTTTCCGTGAACCGCAAGGCGGCCCAGCTCGCGGAGTTGGGCTTCATTGTCGTCCAGATCGACGGCATGGGGACGAATTGGCGTTCCAAGGAGTTCCACGACGTGGCTTGGAAGAACCTCGGCGACGCGGGGTTCCCGGACCGTGTGCTGTGGCTGAAGGCCCTCGCGGAAGAGGATCCAAGCATCGACCTCTCGCGGGTTGGCATCTACGGAGGGAGTGCGGGGGGCCAGAACGCGATGCGCGCCCTGATCGACCATCCGGAGACCTACCACGCAGCCGTCGCGGATTGTGGCTGCCACGACAATCGGGTGGACAAGATCTGGTGGAACGAACTCTGGATGTCGTGGCCCATCGGGCCCCACTACGAGGAGAGCTCCAACGTCGCCCAGGCCCATCGGATGGAGGGCAAGCTCATGCTCGTCGTGGGTGAGAAGGACACGAACGTGGACCCGGCTTCAACCATGCAGGTGGTTAACGCCCTGGTGAAAGCGGACAAAGACTTCGACCTCCTTGTGATTCCAGGGGCCGGGCACGGGGCCGCGGAATCCAGGTACGGAACGCGCAGGCGCCGGGACTTCTTCGTGCGCCATCTCCTGGGGAGGGAGCCGCGCTGGGAGCCGTAAGGTGGTGCTGGGCCACGGGCCCCTGAAAAATCCGGAAGGGAGCCCACAACGATGCCCGCCATGATTCGATGAATCGCGTGCGCCCGGCCATGGGAGACCCATCCGTCCCGTTCGAGGCCCGGCGGAGGATTCCAACCATGCGTGACCACACTGCCGAGACCCACTCAAGGCTCCCCCGGGGGCTCCTCACCCACATCGCCCTGGGTGCCGTGGGGCTCCTCGGAATCGCTTCTTGCGAGGGGATGAAGACCCAGCCAAAGGAGACCTGGGAGGACGCCGGACCCCAAGAGGTGGCTCCGGCCACGGAGCCCACACTCCCCGTGAGCCCCGACGCGGAGGCGCCACAGCTGGAGGCGCCGGACCCGGTGCCCCAGGGAGTTGCGACTCCTCTTCCTCCAACGGATATTCCCGCCCGGCGGGAAGGGCCCCAAGCGGGCGAGTCCGAGGGGTCCTACGAAGGTTGGGGCACCTTCCGCCTTGGCCGGGGCAGCTTCCGTTATCCAGAGGGCTGGTCGGTGCAGAGCACGGCGTACGGGCTCGTCTTGACGCCCCCGGGCTCCCAAAACACCGACGAGCTAATCATGGTGACCGCCAATGCCGCCCCGGGAATTCGGGAGGGCACGGACCCCCGCGTGGGCCAAGCCCTCGACGCGATGATCGGGGCCTCGATGCCCGCCATGCGACGCCGGGGCGGCGCCCAGGCGGTGCCTTCGAACATCGGCTCCGGGGGCCGCTTCGACTACGCCGGGCGCGCACCGGACGGGCGCCAGGCGGAGGGCTCGGTCTACGTGGCGGTGGACGGGGACAAGGCGGCGGCCATCAGTATCGTGACGGATCGCCGGCGCCTTGGGAAACGTCGGCCAGTCATCGAGCAAATCTTCCAGTCCTTCGACTCTGGATCCGGAGACCGCGCAGGAACGAAGCGCACCGCGGCGGAACCCGGGGACCTCGATCCGCGTTTGATCGGGATGTTCGCGGGGGAGGCCGTTCACTCAAGCAGCGGTGTTTACGTGAACACGAGGCTCGTTTACGCCCTGGGTGGGGACGGGGTCCTTCACTACGGCGCTCAGTCGGCCATCAACGCGTCCCAAGGGGACGGCGCCGGCGGATTCCGCTGGACCGCTTCGGGCATCAGCGGCGAGAACGTCCAGCGGGGTACCTGGACGGCCTCCAATGGCCATTTGACCGTTGAGTGGGATTCCGGCGAGGTCGGCACGGTCGCCTATGGATTCGAGCCCGATGGGACCCTCGCGCTGCGCGATCCCTTCACTCGCAAGCTCATCAACATCTATAGCCGGGTCCATTGACCGCGGGGGCTCAGGTGTCCGGGGGCCCTTGGTCGGCCATGCCTTGGGGAACGCGGGTGGGGATGCGCATGATGAAGAGCGCCCCGCCTACCGCGGCAATTCCAACGGCGGCGCTGACGATCGGCTTCCCTCGCAACGGAACCAGGAGGGCGAAGGTCACGAAGGTAGCCATGATCGAGATCGCCGTGACCTTGACCCGCAGGCTCACGCCCCGGCCGGCCCGGTAATCCTGGATCAGGGGGCCAAAGGTGCGATTGTTGAGGAGCCAGCGGTATAGGCGTGGCGAACTCCGGGCAAAGCACGCAGCAGCTAGGAGCAGCAGCGGCGTCGTGGGGAGGCCCGGTACCACGATGCCCACGGCACCGATCCCCACGAAGGAGAGGCCCGCGAGCACCCAGAGGGCCCGCTCCCATGCGGGGCGATCCGTGAGGTCTGCAGCCGTGCGATCGGAGCTCCCACTGGCGCTTTCGTGGACGTTCCCAAGGGGATCGTCGCCGCCCGGATCTCGCTCGGACAGCATGGATCTAGAACCCCTTGCGAAGATAGGTTTCCAGGTCTTCACGGTAGACGCCGGGCTCCAGGTCTGCGGCCCGTTGCAGTGGGCCTTCGACTTCCAATAGCCGGCCCTGGCGGTGGAGGGCGACCCCAAGGTTCCACCAGGCGCGGGCGTTCTTCGGCTCCTTCTCGAGAATGGCGCGCAGCGCCTTCTCTGCGTCCACGTACTCGTGGGCCTCAAGGTAGCGGTCGGCGTCCGGGGGGCCGGACCATGACGAGAGGTTGACCCGCATGAGGACCGCCGTTCCCAGGAGGGCGATGAGCAGCGGAGCGATCCACTGACGTCGCAGGCCCAGGGCAAGTCCAATCACGGCGCCGCCAAAGTGAGCTCCGTTAGCGACATCCACGATCCCAAGCTTGCTCAAGATGATGCAGAAGAAGAACCACGCCACGAAGATGTTGCGGGTGCCCTCGTCGATGACCCCCCGGAACTTGGGGTCGAACTGGCCGCGGGCCCAGGCGAATGCGGCGAACGCGTAGACGACGCCGGAGAGCCCTATGGGTGCAGCCCCCAGGAGAAGCTGGGAGGCACTCGCGAAGGCTGCGCTGAGGATCGCGAGGATGGCGGTGGCCGGCGTGCCCAGCCGTGACTCAATCACCCGCCCGAGCTGCCAGATCCAGAGCACGTTGAACATGATGTGGATCAAGCCACCGTGGGGGAACACGGTGGTGACGAAGGTCCAAGGCGCCGCGAAGGGCTCCGCATGATTGAGCGTCAGGTGGCTCAGGGAACGCCCGGACTGCGAGGCTGCGAACGATGCGATCGCGCCGACGCTGAAGATCGTGGTGACTGGATAGCGCTGGGCGTCGTCGAAGAGGGACATGGCTCAGTTCCCCACGGGGGCCGGTGGTTGGTGGGAGGGCGTTGCAGCCTCGGCGAAATGGACTTCTCCGATCAGCTCGCGGTAGATGCGGCCAAGGGCGTCTTCGTCGTGTTCTTGACCATCTCGTCCCTCGATGACTCCCTTTGCCGCGCTGACGATCTTGACCACGGCGTGCTCGTCACCCAGTTGCGCAAGGCGGCCGGGGATCTCATCGGCGCGGTCGAACAGGAGTCCGGTGAGCCCGTCCTGAATGAGCGCCGAATTGCCGGGGTTGCGCCGGGCGATGACCGGAGTGCCGAGGGCCATGGCCTCGAGGACGGCCCTTGATTCCCCCTCGGAGTCACTGGTGTTCAAGAGCGCGTCGGCGGAGGCGAGGGCGGCGATCGCGTCCTGGTGGGCGAGTGGGCCCAATACGGTGACGTGGTCCCGGGTCCGGGCCGCTTCTTGAACCTCCGCTGCGTAGGCGGGGTCCACGGCTTCTCCGACGATGACAAGCTGCCATCCGAAGTCCGTGCCCCATGCTTCGATCGCCATCTTCTGTCCCTTCACGGGGCGAAGGCCGCCGAGCATCAAGGCCACCCGGCGACCCGCTGGAACCGCGGCGGCTTTCCTGAGATCAAAGTCGGACCCCTCGAGGAGGACGCCCTGGGTGATGCGCTCCACCCGTGCCCGCGGCTCCGCCTGTTTCACCGCGTCGCTCTGGGCTTGCGTGAGGGTCAAGATACGGTCGGCGGCTTTGAGATTCGCAAGGACAGCCCCGCGGCGATCTAGCTCCATGAGCCCGCGATTGATGTCGGTGCCGGTGGTGGTAACCACGAGGGGGACGCCCCATTCCTTGGCGAACTTGGCGCCGAGGGTCGCCGGCCCCTCCGCATTGAGGGCGTGTACGAGGCTGGGGATGGAAGCGGGCGGGACCCCAAGTTCTCCGTCTTCGGTCACAGGGGAATAGCTGACCCGGAAGCCGGCGGAGCTCAGATGATCCTCGAGCCGCCGCACGGACACCATGTCCCCGGCCGCGGCCTGTAGCGGGTACTTGCCGATCATCAGAACGTAGGGCCGGGCCGCGGCCGCGGAACCTGCGGCGTGGCGGGCCGCAGAGCGGATGCGGGAGCGATGGGAGATGCGTCGAACGGCCGAAATCAACGCGAGCAAGCCCACCAGGGAGAGCACGGAAGCGGTCCACGCCAAGCGGGGCGAGTCCCCATCCGTGGACCCGTCGGGATCATCGGCGGAGGCGGGGCGTGGCGTCGCCTGGGGGCCCGTGGCGGCCCCGGAATCCGCTTGGAAGCCCGTTTGGGAATCCGGCGTGAGATCGCCGATGGCGCCGCCCCTGTCACGCTTCGCTTTGATCGCGAGTGGAGCGGGACGGGAGGCTGCCAGGATGTACCTGTCTCTTATACACATCTGACGCTGCCGACGATATGCAGTGTGTAG
>CAJXRJ010000352.1 GCA_913058555.1 uncultured bacterium | reverse complement strand
CCTGCGGGAGTGGGCTACGCCCATCCTTTCTCACCTGGTTGCGCCGCGTCTCCGCGGATCGACTTTCATGGCAGGCATAGCAAACGGATCGGCTGGACTGGCCGCCATGTCATGCACCACCGAAGGCACAGAAGCGAACTCAAACGCGACGCCAGGCTCCACACCATCGGGGTAAACAACCGTCAGCGCCCGGGCCACGTCAGGGCGAATCTTGGCAAGTTCGCTCAAGGCCGCCATGTCCCGGTCCCGTTCCACAGGAGCCACTCGCCCCGTCGAGAGACGCCTCTCAACTCGGCCCGGCTGCGCAAGATCCGGGGCCTGAAGCAGAGGCGAATTCTCAGCTTCAGCCACGCCCAGAGGACCCGCTTGACCTGGCTCGGTAGCCTCTCCAAAGCCAGTCCAACGAGCGACAAGAGCCGCGCCCACGATCGCCGCGGTTGCAGCGATCAACATCGTTTGTGATTGGATGCGTTTCATGGCGATCAGTAGTTAGTGTTCCAGTAGAGGTGAGGCGGCGCCAGCAGAGTCGCCGCGCCGAACGGAGCAGCCGGCACCAAGTTGATCCAGTTCGGCAACCAATCGAGGGGACCGAGCAATGATCCCCAGGCGTTCGAGGACTGGCGGCCGTCGGGACCGTAGTACCAGACCGAGTTCAGGAAATCGTGCGGACCAGCAAAGGCCTCGATCAGGCGATCGACAATGCTGCCCGCCTCATAGCGGTACCCAAACAACGTGCCCCCGAGACTCTCCGAACCACCAAGCGGACCGCTTGTGGGAATGGGTAGTTTCAAGAAGCCGAAGAGCGTGATCGACGCGTTGCGTTGGCCACCCAGCTTGTACTCGTCGTAGGAGAACCCCCAGAAGGTCGCGGCGCCCGCGCTGTGTCCCTGACGCATCGCGTGCTTATCCTCTGCCGTGTGTCCTGCGATCTGCTGATTTCGCATCCAAAGGGCGGCGTCCCGAAGCGTGCCAAGACCGGAGATCGCGCCGCTAATCGTCCCAGGATCCAATCCCGTAATGGACTCGGCTCGATCGATCCCAAGCCGCACGACCAACCTCCGAATGCTATCGTTCTGGAACGACTGAATCTGACTAGAGGTCAGGTCGGCTCGGGTGACACCGTCGCCGAAGTTCCCCGTCTCAACGAACGCCCAGCCGACAATCATCTTCGCCCTCGGGGAGAGCGGTGATGCCGGAGATTGCGAGTAGGCGAAGACAGCTGAGTGCACTCCGCCGCTCAGCCCCTCTCCCCACGCCGAGTTGGCGCCATTCCCGGTGTAGCCCGAGGCGAAACCCGTGAGGATCTGCCCAATGGTCAGGAGAGTCGCATCCTCATTGAAGTATCCATAAGTCGTTACTGCCGCGCCGAGCCAGGCCACCCCAATGATGGACGCCGTCGCCGAAGCAGAGGCTGTCACTGTGATCGCCGAGAATAGTGCAGCCGCCACCGGAACGTGCCCCGTCGGGTCCGTGTTCGCGATGGGGTTGTTGAGGACGTAGCTGTAGCGGTTGAGCGCCTGCGGATTCATCGGGCCCGGAATAACCGAGTCCGGAGAGAGGAACCTCCCGATAGCCGGATCGTAGAAGCGCGCCTTCATGTAGATGAGGCCCGTCTGCGCGTCTAACCGGTGTCCACCGTACCCATGCTCTACGTCGTTAGCGACGGTGCTGCCACGCATGAGCCCGCCGAACGCCTTGTAGTTCATCTCCTTGACGACGCCAACGCTTGTCACAAGACGCACCGAACTCCGGTCGTCCATGTGAAGAACTTCCAGGTTCGGACTCGTCACGCTTTTCTTGGCCACAAGCCGTTGACCCGCGTGATAGAGCTTCACCTCGTCAACGACGACGCCCGTGTCCAGATGGACCTCGAGCAAGCCGCCAAAGTGAAGCGTGGTCCTGGTCCCAACGGTCTCCCGCACGCGGTTCCCAAGGGCGTCGTAGCCGAACTCCGAATGGGAAACGATGACGCCATTGCGCCTGGCCGTTGCAGAGCTAAGCCGATCCTCCAGATCCCAAGTGTAGGTCCATGGACCACGCGTCAGGAGGTTCCCGCACGCATCGTAGGTGTAGGGGAGCACTTCGCCACGGAAGGTCGTCAGCGTGGTCATGGCATGGGGCCCAGAACCGTTCTCCCCATACTGCATCCGTCCAGCATTCGAATTGGCGAGCATGTTGCCAATCCCGTCATACAAGAACGACTCCTTGCGGGCGCCAGTCACGCTCGTGAGACGTCCAAGATCGTCGTACCCGTAGGTCAGATTGTCGTCCGCGTGGGTCGGAGAGGTTTGGCTTTCAAGGCGGCCGTCAGCGTCGTAGTTGAATTCCGTCTGGAGTTGCAACTGACTATGGCCGTCGTAAATCTGCACACCATCGACCCAACGGCGAAGCGGGTCGTAGGCGTACTGGTCCCGGGAAGCGTCCCGGTAGTTCGCCGACGTCAGTCGGTTGTCGGCGGACCAGAACATGGACTCCATCGCCGCCGATGTCGACTTCAGGTTTCCGGAAGGGTCGTATCCATAGGAATCGACTTCCCCGTCAGGATAGGTGACCGATTTCACGCGGCCAATCAGGTCGTACGCACGACCGAAGACCTTGGACACCGTGCCCACGCGAATCGTCTCCTGGACCACGCGGCCTGAGCTGTCGAAGACGTACGAAACGCCGCCCTCGGGGTACCAGGTGCTGGTCATGCGACCGACTCCTGCGCCATGACCCGGCTGGTCGTAGTACATACGTGCCACGACGTTCCCGTTCACGAACTTAGCAGTGGCTCGCCCCAAGGCATCGTAGCGCCCCGTCGTCATCTTGCCGCCATTGTCGATACTGATGACTTCAAGACCGCGTGGATCGTGATCGTAGGTAAGGACACCAAGATCGGGATCATCGGTCATGACCTTGCGGCCGAGGGAGTCCCAGAACGTCTGGGAGACATTCCCCTCGGAATCGATGACCTTGATGAGTCGATCCAAGGCGTCGTAGAAGTAGCGAGTCTTGAGCTCAGCGCCGTTCAGGAACTCAACCACCTCAACAACGTTCCCGCGATGATCCTGCTTAGTGAGCGCTTTGCTCCCTGCGGCCGAGGTCGATTCCTTGACGACACGGAACTCACTATCGACGGAGAACTCCGTTGTCACCTCGTCGCCGCTTGGGCTGATTGCCTTGCAGACTCGGCCCCGGGCGTCGTACTCATACTCGGTCCAGATCAGCGATTGATTGGTGTACGCAGGAGCGCTCGCACGCTTCTGGCGCTCCGAGGCACCGTCGTACTCGATCTCACTTCGAACCGTGTCGCGGTTCCCAATCGACTGGGGAGTGGGCCCTTGCTTTACGCTCTTCCAAGTCCGTCCAAGACCGTCGAGGTATTGCTCGGTCCAGTGCGTCTCGAGTGGACTGAGGCTCGTCACGCGAAGTGTTCTGACACGCTGGAGTTGCGGGTTACCTGTGTCGAGGTTCTGAATCGTCTCCGAGAACCCGGTGCTATCCGATGTTCTCTCAAGGCGCCCGTGAACGTCGTACTCAAAGTCTGTACTAAAGCCGTTTAGATCCGTGAATTTGGTCACCTGCGCGATGGTTCGGTCCCACTCACGACTCTCCGAATGCCCCAGTGGGTTGGTCACACTGACAGGAAACACGTGACTCACCGGGTCGTACGTCGTCACCGTGGTGAAGAGCCCCGTTTCGTCGGTGCGCTCAGTGACGTTTCCGTACTGGTCGTAGATCATCGAGGACGAGATCAGGTTGCCCGTCTGGTCATCCCACTTCTGCGCGACCGTGGCACTGCCTTTCGTTGGAGCCTGCAGATAGCTTGTGTTCTGATCGTAGATGTACCGTGCGTCACCGAGGAGCGGGTCCCCAGGACTGATGCCGTCGTATTGGGTGATCCGAGCCGGAAGAGACACGATATAGTCCGCCACGTTCGGCACGAACTCGGTGACCGTGAGTCGTTCGTCCCCAAGGAGGGAGACGTTGCCATGGTCCGCCGCCCAAACGGCGTTGCCGTAGCCGTCGTAACCGTAGTTCTGCCGCGACTGAATCGAGGTCGATGAGTTGGGACGCTCTGACTCTGATCGCCATGTCTCCGTCATGAGCGAGGTGAACGGGGCCGTTGGGTTCTCGGTGTACGCGTAGGAGATGACCGTGCGGGGAATGCCGCCAGGGTCCAGGTGCCTGATCTGCTCAGGCTTAGAGATCGACCCGTTGCGCTGGTGGTAAAACGTCTCTGAGTAGTTCCCTGTCCCATCCAGCACAGACGTGACCCTGCGGAATCCCAGAAACCGGCGTTCCGAATCACTCCAAAGGCCTCCTTGGTACTCGAACGAGGAGGTGGATGAGTTCCCACGGCCGTCGTCAGTCGTAACGCTGTCGACAACTTGCAGCACCATGCCCGTGGGCATGTAGGTATGCGAGAACTCGGTGCTGGTGGCATACTCAATCGTGCTCGTGCCACCGATACCGTTGTGGATCCCCGTGAGTAAGTCCCCAGGATTCCCATCAGTACCGCTTCGAAGGACGTGGTAGTCGCCATTGTCGGCCGGTCCATAGACGAAGTCGGAAATGCCGTCCCCAGTCACGTCCATGGTGCGAAGCCGCGTGGTGCAGTTGCCGTTGTGATGAACATACGGGTGCACCGTGATGTCGCTAAACGGCTGGGCCGCCCAGACGCCACGGTTGTGGAGCCACCACCCATTGCCACTCATCACGTAGAAGTGCCCGTCGACATGTGGGCCATAGATGAGATCAGCCCGACGATCGCCGTTGACGTCGGCCACGCGCAGTCTCGCTTGGGCGTTGTCGGGCACCTTCATGTCCTGGACGGGGAGGTTGGTCCCTCCAACGCTCATGAATCCATTGCCTTGATTGACCGCTACGGAAACAGATGAGTTGCCCACGAGGATCATGTCCGTAAGGCCGTCACCGTTCACATCAGCGAGACGGGTCAGTGCCCCTGCGCGCTCGTTGCTCGACCACCAGCTAAGGCTGGTCGTCATCGTCTGGGACCAGTTCTCCTTGCTCTGCTCGAAGCCGTTACCTTTGTTTCGAAGCAACCAAATGGTGCCATTCGAATCGGGGCCGACCAGCATGTCGGGGAAACCGTCGCCGGTCATGTCAATGAGCCGGACACGCGACTGGGCCGTCTCCGGCGTTCCCCAGTTCGTCATCGTGCTGTCGTGGAACCACTCCCCCGCATCCTGGAAGCTCGTTCCGTTGCTCAGGAGCACGTGGATCGTACCGGCCCCATCAAGCCCAAGACAAATATCGGCTCGGCCATCGCCGTTCATGTCGACGATATCCATCGCAGCCGCGGCGAGCGCGTTGTTCGAGTAGTACTGCCCGTAGTTTCCAGAGGCCCACTCGCCGGCGTCCACAAAGCCGGATCCAGTGCTGCGCATCACGTACCACTTGCCGTCGGGGTTGGGCCCCACAACAACGTCAGACCGGCCATCCGCATCGACGTCGGCGACCCGAATGCGCGCGCTGCGCGTCGGATCGCTGGCCCACCACGGGTGAGTGTTGGCGATCCAGAGATCAAACATGTCGGCACCGCCCGTGCCGAAGCCCGTGCCTTGGCTCAGGGACACGTACCAGTCTCCGTCATCGGTAGGGCCGTGGAGGAGGTCCATCCGACCATCTCCGTCGAAGTCGCCCTGCCGCCCACGGCCCCGGAGCTCGTCGTTCACGCCAGTGAACGAGGTCGAACCCCAAACGCCTTGGTCCACAAGAGCGTCCGTTCCCGGGGCGTACTCAAACGTCATCGGAGGCAATGCCGTCCCAAACACCTGCCCGAAGATGGCCACTCCCGAATCCGTGCCGAGCTGCGTCACCGATTTCAGGAGCGATCGCTCCGTCAATGGGCTTGCTTCGTACTCGAGGTGATACGTCCTCGCAGTGGAGCCGTAGGCAACCACCTTGATCGCGTAGAGGCGCGAGGGGTGCTGCGCGGGCCGACCATCACCAATGGCGTACGAGATGGGGTCGGGACGACTCTCGTAGTAGAAGTCAACGACGCATCCGTTGTAGGTGATCTCGTCCAGGCGGTATGCATCCGAGGCGAACGTAGAGAAGTCCACTTCGTAGGAGTAGGTCACCTGGTTGCCGTGAACGTCAGTGACGGTAGAGATGGACCACCGATACGTGCCCGAGGGCGTCGTCATCAGCGGCTCGTAAACAGTTCGCGTCCCGTTCCTGGCGATGACCGTCCACTCGTTGGCGGCTTGGTTAAAGTCGATGCGCGAGAAGTTCTGGATCTCGGTGCAGTGGGTACCTCCCATCACCGTCGAAGGGACTAGCTTCTGTCCATCAAGGTGATACCAATCGGTTCCCGTGTAGAGGGGTGACCCGCCCCGAGGCGCAGTTCGCTGAATCGAGGAAACGCCGGATAGGGTCCATCCAACGCCCGCAGGCCCGTTCGGCGCTGCCGACGAATAGCGGAGGGATACCGGCGGCGTGATGCCGAAGTGTTTGGGGATGGAGATCGGCACCTCATGGGTAACCGCGCCGTAGAACCCGGCGACCAACTCGCTCGGGGCCATATTCTGGCTGATGGCTGGGACTCCAATCGCGAGGGAAGCGATGGAACCCATGAACCAAGAGCGAAGTCTGCTCGAAGACATAGGAAGTAGTAGGAAGTAGAGACGCCCAGAAGCAGCGCTTCCGGAACGCAAGGTGAGGGTTCACCACCGCAGCTCCAATCTCGCGGAGCTCGATGTCATGAACTCCGGAAATCGGGTTCTCCGTTCGGGTGCAAGAAACCAGCATTCCTCCCCCTCGCCGTCCCCTAACTCTCGAACTGCGGCACCGCCGTCCCTACGGCTTGCCGCTTGGCTGCCATCGAAGCGCAACACTTGGCGACGCTCATCGAGTGGAATGAATTCCTAATCGCTTGCAACGGGGAGCGGGCTTTGCGCGACGTATGTGTGCCGTTCGCAACCGCTCTACCGGCACGCACATGCCCCCCCTACTCTGGGGGCAAAAGGGCTCGCCTAACTCGCGCTCCGATCTGCGACGGACGCCCGCTAGGAACGCAACGCCAGGTTGGCGTCGAAGATCGACTTCATCAGTTCGACCTTCTGCTCGAACATGCCGTCGTTCTCCGTGATGCCTTGGACGGAGTCGTAGATGGAGCTGACCCCCGGGTCGAGGGCCTTGCCGAGCTTCACCTGACGCAGGGCATCTTCGGTTTCGCCGAGGAGAGCGGAGAGCTTGGCGATGCGACGCTCGAGGGTACTGATCTCCCGGTGGTGCTCGTCGAGGCGCGCCCGGCGTGCACGGCGGCGGGACTGGCGCAGCTCCGTGAGCACGAGATCGAGGCTCTCCTGTTCCAGGGTCCGATCGTCCCCGGTGCCGGCGTAGGTGGCGAAGAGCTCGCGCATGCGGGCCTCCACCTTCTGGTCCTCGGCGGCGTCCATCTCGCCATCGCTGAGCTGCTTCTCGTGATCGGCAATGGTCTTGCGACGCTCTTCGAGTTCGCGCTTGAGCCGATCGAGGGTCGACGTGGCGCGGCTCTGCAGCGAGCCTTCCTCCGTCGCGCCCTGGAGCGCCGCCTCCCCGGCGACCTCACTACGCGTGAGCTCGAGGAACGTGTCCCGGGCCGTCGACGAAAGGCTCAGCGCGTCCCCCGCGTCGCTGTCGAGGGTGCGCTCGATCAGAGCTCGGTTCACCGCCTTCTCAAGGAGCTGTCTCTTATACACATCTGACGCTGCCGACGATATGCAGTGTGTAG
>CAJXRJ010000351.1 GCA_913058555.1 uncultured bacterium | reverse complement strand
TCTACACACTGCATATCGTCGGCAGCGTCAGATGTGTATAAGAGACAGGGTTCACCCTTTTGGGTCGACCCCTGGCTTCATGGGGAGCTCCGGCGCTCTCGTTACCAGCGGCCCCAGCGGTTGCCCCAGTAGTAACCGCCGCCCCAAAGCACTGGCGGCCCGGCGTCGATGACGACGTTTGGCTCGTCCCGCTCCAGTGTGACGCTCAGATCCACGGGGCCCGCCGACGTCTCGAGGACGAAGGCGAGGTTGATGCCCGTGAGGCCGGGGGCATCGAGGTCGCCGTCCCGTGGGAACGGGAATCGAAGCAGCGTCGCGCCCGACGTGCCGCTTGCCACCTGAAGCGGCGCGCCGCTCTCGGACGTTGCGGGGCCAAACTCAGCCAGGTCTGAACCTAGCAGGACGGCGCTTGCGGGATCGAAGGCCATGGGTGCGTCCGACTTGTTCTCGATGCGCAAACGCACGAGTAGTTCCGGATGCCTACTGGCCTTGCGACCCTCCCGCTCGGCGCCGGGGATGCCCACGAGTACCCGCGCCGACACGGGGCCGCCTTCCTCGAACTGGACGAGTGCTTCCAGCGGGCTCGGCGTGAACCGGTAACGCGTGCTCGTGGACCGGCATGACACGAGGGAGAGACCCACAGCCATGATGACGGCGAGCCGCTCCCATGCCGGTCGCTGGCAACGTCCGGAGGCGTTCATCGGCGCCCCTGGCGAGGCGCTCGACTCCCGCGGGAGCGGGCTCGGAAGGCTTGAGCGAACCCGAGAGCCCATCACGCGTTGACGCTTTCCCGCTTACCAAGGAAGCTGCGCAGCATCCAGGCCTCCTTCTCGCCCTCGACCGTGAAGTCCTCCAGCATGCTGGAGGTCGCGATGTCGTTGGCCTCCGCCGCCGCGCCGGCGCCCTCGCGGGTCCACTGGTTCAGGCTCTTGAGATCTGCGTAGAGCTCTTCCACCATTCCGATGGCGCTCGGCATTTCTGGGGTCTCGGTCAACCGTGCCGTTTCGAGAACGGCCGCGTAAGTGGCCAAGGGCTGGCCGCCCAGGGTGAGGCTGCGCTCCGCGAGCATGTCCACCTTCAGCGAGAACCCGTTGTACAGCTCCTCGAACTTCACGTGGAGCGTGAAGAACGCTGGGCCGTTCACGTTCCAATGGAACGCGCGGAGCTTGCGATAGAAAATGGAGTAGTCGGCTTCGAGTTGTTTGAGAGTGTCGATCATCGGAAGATTTTTCAGGTGGGAAGTCTCCTGATAGGAAACCGTCCCGTGGATGGAGTGTGTTCTGGGGCACGCGGCCAATTCCCAGTTGCGGCCACTTGGCACCGGCCGGCGGGGGCAAGGATGAGGGTGCCGCGGCGTATCCGGAAGGTCTTTCCGGTACGGGCGTGGCGTCCCTGCCCCTCTGACTTGGATGGAAAGAATGGACCAATGGGCCGTCGACGTCCATTCAGGAAGCCTGATGGGACTGATCGCTTCGCCTGTTGTGCCACAGGGCCCCGGGGATTCCTCAAGGCGAAGCCCCCCCTTGATCCGAAAGAACATGAGTTCCCTGACTATTCCTCCATCCATCCATGTCGACTCCGCCCCTTCTCATCGCCCTCGCCGATCAAGACGCTTTGCGCTCGATCTCCCAGGAATTCGCTGCTCAAGGACGTGCGCACCACGTGACGACGGACGGGGCGCAGCTCATGGAAGCGATTCAGGGCCCCACAGATATCATCGTGGACCCACAAGTCGCGCCGTCGGCCCTAAGCGCCGAGGGTTTCGTCGCTGAGCTCCTGTCGAAAGGACGGGGAGGCCGGGTTCTGGCCCTCTCTGGCGGTGTGCTTGGGGAAGGCGCGCTGATGGAGCTAGGCGTTACGGATGTCTTTGGTCTGGAGACAAGTCCAATGGTGGTGGCGAGGCGTCTTGGAACTACGCCCGTAGCCACTGACTCGCAGGGGGCCGCGACGGAGGAGGTGACCTCGCTCAACGGTGACCTTGTGCAATGGTCCGGCGAGGGGCAGGCGAAAGAGGGTTCTCCGGAGTCGTCGGATGAAAGCTGCCAGGCCGAACGCGAGAAGGCCGTCGCTGCCTTCACGGATCGTGTCAGCACTCGCCTTGCCAGGGCGCGGGAGCGTGAGAAGGCTGTGGCGCTGCTGGCCGTGTCGATCAGGGGCATGAAGGCACAGGACCCGAAGCGACAGTTCCGTGACATGGTCGAGACAGTCCTGGAGGACCTCGACCAGTCGCAGGTGGTGTCGTACTCCGCGTCGCGCATGATCATCGAGGACCTCGACAACGACATCTATGGCGTGCTGGTGCCAGACGTCGAGCGCGTCCAGGATGCGGCCCGGTTGGCCGTCCGGTTGCACGAGTCGATGGCGCTGCTCAACGGTGTGACGACCCACATCGGCATTGCCTGCTCTCCCGACGACGGTACCGTCGCCGCGGACCTGATCGCGCGGGCCACGGAAGCGGTGACGCGCGCCCGTCGCGGGAACGAAAACAACGTCGAGTTCTTCTCGGAGTCGATGAGCCGTTGGGCCTTCGAGCGGCTCACCCTGGAGCAGAGCCTCCGGGACGCCCTGAGCAACCAGGAGCTTGTCGTTTACTACCAGCCGCGCATCGACATCGAGACGAGGATGATCATCGGAATGGAAGCCCTCATTCGATGGATCCATCCGCAGTTCGGACTCGTATCGCCGGCGCAGTTCATTCCGTTGGCTGAGGAAACGGGGCTTATCGTTCCCATCGGCGAGTGGGTCCTTCGCGAGTCCTGCCGGCAGAACGCTGAGTGGCGCGCGCTCGGACTTCCGAAGATCCGCGTGTCGGTGAACCTCTCGCCAGTTCAGTTCCGCAAGTCCACGCTCCACGAGAGCGTGTGCTCGGCCCTCGATGACTTCGGCCTCGACGCCGATGGGCTCGAGCTGGAAGTGACGGAGAGTTTGCTCATGAACGATCCGGCGGAGACCGCCGCGATCCTCGGGCGCCTGAAGGCCCGCGGCATTCATATCTCCATCGATGACTTCGGCACCGGGTACTCGTCGCTCTCCTACTTGAAGCGCTTCCCGATCAACGCCCTGAAGATCGACCGCTCCTTCGTGACCGACGTGACGAGCAACCCCGACGATGCGGCGATCGCCACGGCGATCATCCTCATGGGGCACAGCCTCAAGCTGACCGTTGTCGCGGAGGGTGTCGAGACCGAGAACCAGCTTGCGTTCCTGAAGGTCCTCCAATGCAACGAGGTCCAAGGTTACCTCTTCAGCCCGCCCGTGCCCGCTGACCGCGCCCAGGGCTTCCTGGAAGAGCAGCAGGCCGGCGCGATCCAGGGCGGCTCGATCGCGGCGTGACCCCCAAGGGGGCCCGCCCGGGACGTACCCGAGTTAGCGGCGTTGGAGCGCTCCGTTGGAGCGGTCGATCGCGACGTCAGCTCGAGGCCAAAGAAAGCGACTCCGCGCGGCCTTTCTCTAAGCGCCGATTCTCCGCACGAACACGCTGACGTGCCACCACCCCATGGGCGGTGGGCACGAGGGTAATCGCGATCAGCGTTGCCCCTGCGACCCCGCCGGCGATCGCCACGGCCAACGGTGGCCAGAACGCGCCCCCCGCGATGATGAGCGGGGCGAAGCCAGCGATGGTCGTCAGCGACGTGGAGAACACGTGGCGAGAAGCACGGCGTACGACCTTGACGGAAGCGTCGATGTCTCCGCGCGCCGCCTCGGGATCGTCCTGGAGGGCGGCCATCACAACGATCGAATCGTTGATGGCGATGCCGATGAGGCCCATGGCGCCGACGATGGTCATGAAGCCGAACGGGGCGCCGTAGGCTGCGACCGCGAGCAGCGCGAGACCGACGGAGAGGAATCCGACGGCGCCGATGATGCTCGCCAAGCGGAATGAGTTGAATGTGAGTACGAGTGCCGCCGCCATGAGCACCAGCAGGAGCGCGGCGGAGCTCGCGAGGTTTCCGACGGCCTCGTCCCGCTTGGCGCTCTCGCCACCGACTTCCAACTCGAACCCCCGGGGAAGCTCGAGCCCATCGGCCTCGAGCTTTGCCGTCAGCTCCGTGAGGACCTCGCTTGGGAGGGTGCCCGCCCTCAGGAAGCCTTGGGCCGTATAGACCCGCCGCCGATTGCGGTGGGCGATGGCTGCCGTCTCGGGGGCCATCACCAACTTGCCGAGGGACGCGAGCGAGGTCCAATTGCCGTTGCCCGTACGGATCTCTATCGTCTCGATGCGCTCGATGTCGGAGCGTGAAGCATCACCGATCCTCACACGGATCGGCAGCTCTTCCGTCGCTTCGATCATGGAGCCACCGATCGTGCCGACGAGGTTCGCTTGGAGGGCCGCGGCGATGGTTGCGTTGTCGACGCCGGCGAGCCGCGCGGCTTCTTCGTCGAGCTCGAGCTCGAACTTCGGAGCGCCACCGTCGAGGGTGGAGCGTGCATGGGTGACCCGGGGAATCTGCGTGAGGGCGAGGCGGATCTTGTCGCCGTACTCCCGGAGGCGCGGCAGGTCGGGCCCGTATAGATGCATCTCCACCGGCGCGTCGAAGGGCGGGCCCTGTTCGATCTGCTGGGCCAAGATCACCGCGCCAGGTAGCGCGCGGTCAAGGGCCTCCTGGACCTCACGCACCACGTCGATCGAGTCCTTCGGGCTGTCGAGTTGCACCAATGCTTGGGCGAAGTACGGCGCGTCCCGCTGCGTCTCGACGAGGTTGTAGTAGTACTTCGGGCCGCTCTCCCCGAGGAACATGTGGACACGGTCCACGCGGTCATGGGCGAGGCACACTTCGATTGCCCGCTGCGAGAGCTCCTCCGTTGTTGCCATGGACGCCGACGGGTCCAGATAGAACTGGACGTTGAACTGGTCCCGGTCGGCGGGGGGGAAGAACTGCTCGGGGAGATGGGTAGCGGCCATGAACCCGAGCACGGGGGCGACCATGGCGATACTGACGCCGAGGACGGGCCGGGCGATCAGGAACCGGAGGGCCTTGGTGTACCCGCGGTCCAGCACGGGAATCGAAACACCGTTCGCCAGGAAGCCCTTCCTCGACTTCGGAGGGAACGTGTGATCCAAGAGCCCCGCGAGGGCCGGCGTGATCGTGAGCGCAAGGAAGAACGAGCTTGCGACGGCGAGGATGACGCTGAGGGCGATGGGGCCCACGAATTCACCGGCGCCCCCTGGCATCAAGGCGATGGGGGCGAAGGCCATGCACGTCGTTAGGGTCGAGCCGAAGAGCGGCACGGCGAGGTGCTGCACGGCGGCGCTCACCGCGGAGGCAGCGGACGCGCCGTCGGCCAAGCGGTGGCGTACTTCATCGACCACGACGATCGCGTTGTCGATCAAGAGACCGAGGGCAATGATCATGCCGGTGACGGACATCTGGTGCAGCGGGACGCCAAGCGTTCGCAGGCCTTGGAGCACCATGAGCGTCGTCAAGGGGAGGGCGCTGCCCACCAGCAGGGCCGCGCGCCAACCCATGGTGAAGATCATGACGAGGACCACGAGGCCCGCGCCCATGAGGAAGTTCGCCACCAGGTCCCCCAGGCGCTCCTCGGTGTAGCGGCTTTGGTCGAAGAGGACATCGCCTTCGATGCCGGTCGGGAGGGCCTTGATGAAGCCCTGGGTCACCTCTTCAGCGCGGCGGGCCCAAACGTCGACCCGGCGACCCACTTCCATGCGCGCGGCGACGACGATGCCCGGGCGGCCGTCGATGAGCGCCATGGTTCGGGCGGGTGAGCGCTCGCCCTTGGTGACCTTCGCGATGTCTCCCACTCGGACGAACTGCGTGCCATCTATGGCGCGGTCCACCGGTATGGATCGCACGCGTTCCACTGTTTCAATGGCCCCGGAAACTTCGAGCTGAATCTCAGCGGAGGATCCGAGCACCTCGCCGGCCGCGATCTTGGAGTCGGCCCGGAGGATCGCAGTGGATACCGCAGCGGCGTCGAGGCCAAGGGCGGCGAGCTGCGCGGGATCGAGCTCCACGAGCACCTCTTCCTCGGGGGCTCCGCGCAGGGTGACGTCATTGGTGCCGGGGACCGCGCGCAGATCGTCGGCGAGGTCCTCCGCGAGGCGACCCATGACGGCCCTGTCGGGATCCCCGTCGAGCTCCCAGGTCAATCCCACGAGCAGCGTGTAGGCGCTGAGCTCAAACTCCAAGAAGTCCGGGTCGAGGGCCGTCGCGGGCAAGCTTGACCGCAGGTCGGCGAGGTCGTCGCGGATCTCGGTCCAGACCTCATCGACCTCGGTGATCTCGTCCATAAGCTCGATGGCGATCGTTGAGATGCCCGCGCGCGATGTGGACTTGATCTCCTTGATCTCTTCGAACTCTGCGAGCATGTCCTCGATCACGTCGGTGACGAGGGCCTCGGTTCGAGCGGCGTTTGCGCCGGGGAAGACCGTGAAGATCTGAGCGTTCCTCGGGGTGAGCTCGGGGTCTTCAGCCCTCGGTAGGAGCTGCAAGGACGCTAGGCCGGCCACGACGATGAGGAGCAACGTCAGTGCGAGCAGGCGCGGATTGCGGAAGAAGAGGTTAGAGAGCTGCATGGGGCGGTGGCGCTTGGGGCCTACTCGGACTCGCCAGGGGATGCCGGGTCGGGATGGACGGTTTCGACGGTTTGTCCCGGCACAAGTCGGTGGGCCCCGGACACCACGATGTGGGACCCCTCCGAGATCGTCCCCCGAACGAAGGCGCGTCCGTCCCGCACGTGGAGGACCTCCACCTCCACACGTTCTGCGTGGGCGCCGCCGGCGTCCCCTTGCACGACTTGGTAGAGGCTCCAGAGGCCGCGGGTGCTTTCCGATAGGGCGGCCAGGGGGACCCAAGCGCCGGCTTCGGGACGGGTGACGGCCACCACGAGGGTCGCGATATCGCCCGGGCGGAGCTTCGTCTTCTGGGCCGTGACTGGGTCGATCTTGAGCACGATCGTGACGGTGCGCGTGCCCTGTTCCACGGTTGGAAGGGCCACTCGCGTGGGCGCCGCCACGACCTGGCCCCTGATCTCGAGGACCGCGCCGGAAGCCCCAGACTCGATGCCAGCCGCGAGGGGCGGCGGCACTCCGATGCGCGCCTCGAGGGCGCCGGATTCCACGATCGTGAACGCCGCCTGGGGCATCATCTGCGAGACGACGGCGCCCTCGTCCACCATGCGCGCCGCGATCTTGCCCGCGAAGGGCGCCTTGAGCGTCGCCTGATCGATGGAGATGTCGATGGCCGAGAGTGCAGCGTCAAGCTCACCGAGGGTGCCGCGCTGGGCAGCGATGGTCTCCGGCCTCGTTCCGTTCTCTAGCTCCGCGAGGCGCGCCCGGGCTGCGCTGAGCTGGGCCTCGATCGTCGTGACCTCGGTGCGGGCAGTGTCGAGCTGCTCGGAGCTGATCGTGCCCTTGGTCACGAGGATCTCCCGTCGATCCCTGAGGACGATGCCCAGGGACCGTTGTCCTTCCAATGCCCGGACATCCGCGCGTGCGGCGTCGATGGTCTCCTTCCGTGGGCCAGCGATGAGCTCTTCGAGCTGGGCCTCGAGGCGTGCCCGACGGGACGCGACCTCGGCCCGTTGGGCCCCAAGGAGGGAGGTGTCGAGGCGCGCAAGTACTTGCCCCTCGGCCACCGAATCCCCGTCGTCGACCAAGATCTCGTCGACGCGGCCGGAGCCTTCGAAGGACAGGTCGGAGGTGCGCCTGGCGGTCACGGCACCGGTGAAGCGGCGCTCCATCTCGATGGACGACTCGATTCTCAGGGGGGCGGTCTCCACG
>CAJXRJ010000350.1 GCA_913058555.1 uncultured bacterium | reverse complement strand
TGCCTAGTCTCGTGGGCTCGGAGATGTGTATAAGAGACAGGTCTAGCGGCCCGCTTCGCGGTCGGCGGCGCGCATGCGGCGCACGCGTTCGCGGTAGGTCTCGTCTTCCCAGGCGCGGCGCTGGGCCGCCATGGACTCGAACTGCGCTTGGGATTGGGCAAAGCGCTCCATCACAGCCGGGGTCGCCTCCTCCAGCCGCTTGCTCTCGGCGAGGGCGGGGTTCAGGCCGAACGTGACGATTTGCCAGATCATGATGATCGGCACCCACACGGGGGCCCACCTGATCGTCCACCCAAGGATACGGATCGGCAGAAGGGGGGGCTCAGGGCCAACAGTCGTCATGGGTCGGGCTTCGGAAGCTCGTGTCGTTGTCTGGACCGCAATTTGGGGACAATTTTTCGGAGGCCGAACTGTCAGGCAATCGGGGCGCACGAAACGGGAAAGCGTCGCAGGATGACCTCATGGGGTCCCGAGATCGAGCATCCTTAGCCATTCGTCGTTTCGGCCATCAAGGCCGAGCCCGTTCCCTTCGATAAGGGCGCCCGAGGATTCGTGGGGAGTCCCTGGGGGGAAGTTCATAAACGTCGCAGGACGGCCGCTCGGCAGCGGTCCCTGGGTCGAACATTCGAGGCCGAGAGGTCTTCTTGGAGGGTGCGTTGGGCAATAGGTGTGCGACAGGGACGGAAGCCCTTTGGGTTCGGTCGCTGATTCTCGCGGGGGGCGGGCTGTTGAGCCTTGGGTGCAGCGGCGCCGAAGACACGGGCAGCCAGCCAGATTGGTGGCTGGCGTTCGGGCCCGGGGAAGACCTACCGGAATCGGAGGCGGACGCGAGCCGGTTCCTCCATCAGGGGACCTTTGGTCCGATCGAGAGTGAGATCGAGGGGCTCGGGTACGCGGGGTTTGACGCATGGTTCGAGAGGCAGGGCACGCTGCCACCGACCCTCCAGCGGCCTCGGCTCAGTGCCCTTGAAGCCGCGGGGCAAAGCGTCTTCCAAAACCAGCGCCAGGAGGCTTGGTGGAATTCCGTGGTGTGGGGCGAAGACCAATTGCGCCAGCGTCTCGCCTTTGCCCTGTCCGAGATCTTGGTGGTGTCCGATCGGTCGGGTGCCCTGGGCAACCAGCCGGCCGGCGTCGCGGAGTACTACGACACGCTCACGCGCGGGGCACTGGGCAACTACCGGGACTTGCTCGAGGACGTGACGAAGAGCCCCGCGATGGGGATCTACCTCAGTCATCTGCGCAATCGCCAAGGGGACCCGGCGAACAACATCCGGCCCGACGAGAACTACGCGCGGGAGCTGATGCAGCTATTCACCATCGGGCTGATCGAGCTCAACCTGGATGGGACGCCGCGCCTCAACGGGGACGGGGAGGAAATCCCGACCTACAGCCAAACAGACATCGAGGAGCTCAGCCGCGTCATGACCGGTTGGACGTACGCGGGCTCGGCGAACTTCACGTGGGGCGCGCCAAGCATGCTCGAGCCCATGGAGGCTTGGCCCGAGTTCCACGATGACGGGGCCAAGACGATCTTGGGCGGCCATTTGCTGCCCGCCGGGCTCACGCCCGAGGAGGACCTCGACGCCGCCCTTGACGTGCTTTTCGGGCACACCAATGTCGGTCCGTTCCTGTCCCTGCGCCTGATACAGCGCCTGGTCACCAGCAATCCGAGCGCGGCTTACGTTCAACGGGTCGCCAGCGTCTTCGAGGACGATGGAACGGGGGAGCGCGGCGACTTGTTCGAGGTGGCCCGGGCGATCCTGATGGACGATGAGGCGCGCAACGGTCACCTGGCCGCGCCCGCGACGTTCGGGAAGCTGCGCGAGCCACTGATCCGCATGGTGGGCATCTGGCGGCTCTTCGACGCGCGCGCCGACACGGGCGTGATTCGGTATTGGAACGCGCAGAACGACTTCGGCCAAGCCGCGCTTCGATCGCCGTCGGTCTTCAACTTCTTCTATCCCGATTTCGTGCCGCCCGGACCGGTGGCGACCGCGGGGCTCGTGGCGCCGGAATTCCAGATCACCACCCACACGGTGATCACGACGTCGGCGAATGAGTATCGGCAGCGACTCTACACCGCTTATCCCGGCTACAGCGGCAGCAACGAGCACACGATGCGCTTGAAGCTCGCCAGGGAGCTCGCCCTGGCGGAGGATCCGCCGGCGCTCATCGAACACTTGAATCTCTACCTCATGGGCGGGGGCATGGGCGCGGCCATGGAGAGCGCTCTCATCGGCCACGTTAACGCGACCAGCATGACGGCCGGCAACCGGCCGCCTGGCACCCAGCGCGTCCTCGACGCCATCTATTTGATTGTCACTTCGCCTGAGGGGGCCCTGCAGCAATGAACCACCAATACGGACCGAAAGGCCGGGACGTCTCCCGCCGTGACTTCCTTCGCATGGCCACCCGCGGAGCCGCCATGGGGGCGAGCATCGGGGCCCTCGGGAGCGCCAGTCTCCTGCGTGCCGCGTCAAGCGCGAGCGGGAGCTATAAGGCGCTCGTGGTCATGTATCTCGCGGGGGGAAACGACAGCTTCAACATGGTCGTACCGACGAACGCTGGGCCGTACGCGGACTACGAAGAGTCGCGCCAGAACCTGGCGATCCCCCAGGGGGATCTGCTCCCGATCGTGCCCGCTACGTTCGACGGGAACAGCTACGGCATGCACCCGTCCTTGACGGGCATGAAGTCCCTCTTCGATCGCGGCAAGCTCGCGATCACCGCCAATGTGGGCAACCTCGTGAGGCCGGTGACCAAGTCTCAGTACGCGGCGGGCTCCGTGCCCTTGCCCCCGAGGCTTTTTTCCCACAACGACCAGCAATCGCAGTCCATGAAGGTCGCGGCGGATCGGAACAACGCCATCGGGTGGGGGGGCGCCATCGCCGACCAGCTCGTGTCCATGAACGGGGGGTCGACCTTGAGTCCCAGCATCACCGTTGCGGGTTCGACGCCGCTGCTCACGGGCGTGACCACCCAGGCATACCACCTGGGCACGTCGGGAAGCGTGGCCCTCTCTGGCTTGGGGGGCAACACCGGCGCGGCGCTCTCGGGGACCCTGGATATCCTCCGCGCCCAGGCCCAATCGAATCCCTTGGCCCAGCAATTCGCAGCCACGCGTGGGGAAGCGATCGAGTTGGACTCGCTGATCTCCAGTGCCCTCGATGGGGCGGCGCCCCTCACGACGATCTTTCCAGAGGGTTCGAACACCGCGGCGCAGCTCTCGATGGTCGCCCGCATGATCGCCGTTCAGGGGTCCTTGGGGCTGGAGCGACAGGTCTTCTTCGTCAGGAAGGGCGGCTTCGATACCCATTCGGACCAGCTCGCCGCCCAGCCCGTGCTTTACGGTGACGTCAGTGCCTCGATCGCAGCGTTCTACCAGGCCATGGAAGAACTCGGCTGCGAGAACAACGTCACCCTCGCAGTGGTCTCCGAATTCGGCCGCACGCTGTCGAGCAACGGCCAGGGCACGGACCACGGTTGGGGCGGCCACTTCGTGACCGTCGGCGGGGCCGTGGCGGGCGGGGACATCTACGGCGCCATGCCAAGCTTCGTACTCCGTGGAGACGATGATTCCGGCAGTGGGCGAATGATCCCGACCACCGGAACGGATCAGTTCTCCGCGACCTTGGCTCGATGGTTCGGTGTGCCGGACGGACAGCTATCGACGGTGTTCCCGAACCTCGGGAACTTCGGGACGACACATCTGGGGTTCATGGGGTAGCGGCTCCGGCGCTCCATCTCCCGCTCGCCGTGCACGGAAAAGGCGCCGCGCCCTCGGTTCTCCCGGGGGCGCGGCGCTTCCAATTCCGAGGCGAGCAGCCTCAGACCGTCGTCAAATCCCGCGGCCCATACCGTCCGCTCTGGCCGAGCTCCTCGGAGATGCGCAGCAACCGGTTGTACTTCGCCACCCGGTCGCTCCGGCACGGCGCGCCGGTCTTGATCTGGCCAGCGTTGGTCGCCACGGCCAAGTCCGCGATCGTCGTGTCTTCGGTCTCGCCCGAGCGGTGCGAGATGACGCAGCGCATTCCGTGGCGGTGAGCGAGGGCGATCGTCGCCAGGGTTTCAGACAACGTGCCGATCTGGTTGACCTTGATGAGGATCGCGTTGCCCGCGCCCTTCTCCATGCCCATGCGGAGCCGCTTGACGTTCGTCACGAAGAGGTCGTCCCCGACGAGCTGGACTTTGTCCCCGATCGCATCGGTGATCGATTTCCAGCCGTCCCAGTCGTCCTGGTCGTGGCCGTCTTCGATGGAGAAGATCGGGTAGCGCTCGCAGAGCCCCTGGTAGTACCCCGTCAGCTCCTCGGACGACAATGCCTTGCCGTCCACGTGGTACTTCCCGTCGCGGTAGAACTCGGCCGCGGCCGCGTCGATCGCGAGCTTGATGTCGCGGCCAGGCTGGAGACCGGTCTGCTCGATGGCCTCAACCAGGAGCTCCAGGGCCTTCTCGTTGGACTCGAGGTTCGGCGCGAAGCCGCCCTCGTCGCCGACCGCGGTGTTCAGGCCGCGGGTCTTCAAGACGGCCTTGAGCGCGTGGAAGATCTCGACTCCCATGCGGAGCCCCTCGGGGAACGACGTGGCTCCCATGGGCATGACCATGAATTCCTGCAGGTCGACGTTGTTGTCGGCGTGCTCGCCCCCGTTGAGGATGTTGAGCATCGGGACCGGCAAGACGTGGGCCGAAGCGCCGCCGAGGTACCGGTACAGCGGCAATCCGCACTCGTCCGCCGCCGCGTGGGCGTTGGCGAGGCTCACGGCCAGCAGGGCGTTGGCGCCGAGGCGTTCTTTGTTCTCGGTCCCATCGAGCTCGATCATGGCCCGGTCGACCGCGCCCTGGTCCAGGGCGTCCTCGCCATCGAGGCGATCGCTGATCTCCCCGTTGACGCTCTCGACGGCCTTCAGGACGCCCTTGCCGCCGTAGCGCCCTTCGCCGTCGCGGAGCTCATGGGCCTCGTAGATTCCGGTGCTCGCGCCCGAAGGCACGGCCGCACGGCCGTAGGCGCCAGAGGCCAGGAGGACTTCGGCTTCGATGGTAGGGTTGCCGCGGGAGTCGAGGATCTCCCGCCCGTGGATGCTGACAATCTCGCTCATGGCGGGATACTACTCCTTTGGGGCGCTGAAGCGTGCTCCGTTCCGCCCCGGTCCGGGCCCTTTGCCCATGAGACTCGCGATTCTTGGGGCTCGTCGCGCCCATCCCCAGGCCCGAGTGCGGATACTGTGCGCCCATGCCGAACTCCCCACGGCCCAAGCGACGGCCCATCTCGCTCCTCCCGAACATCCTGACCCTGGCGAATGCCGGGCTCGGGCTGCTGGCTATTTCGAAGGCCATCGACGCCCTCGCCCAGCAGGCGAACCAGGCCCAGTTCGAGAGCCTACTGGAGGCGTCTTGCTGGATGGTGCTGGCCGCGGGCGTCTTCGATGCCCTCGACGGCAAAGTGGCGCGCCTGACCAATAGTTTCTCCGACCTCGGCGCCCAGCTGGATTCCCTCGCGGACGCCCTCACCTTTGGGATCGCGCCCGCCATCATTGGCAAGGTCCTCCTGGAGCACGAGCAGCTCGCCCACCCCCGGATCCACTTCTTCGCGGCGGCGGCGTTCGTCCTGATGGCGATCCTGCGCCTCGCGCGGTTCAACGTGGAGACCGAGGAAGACGACGACCACTCGAAGTTCCTCGGCCTACCGTCGCCGGCCGCGGCGGGCACCCTCGTGGCCACCGTGCTCATGTTCCTGTCCCTCGGAGGCGGTATCGAGACCGCGGGCGGAACGCCCACGCCCCTGGGCCGCGGGTTGGAGATCCTGCCCGCCGCCTGGCGATCGGCGATGACCCAGTACCTCTTGCTTCCGACCGTGCTGGTGCTGATGCCCTTCCTCGGGCTCCTGATGGTCAGCCGCGTGACGTACTCGCACCTGTTTACGAAGCTCGCCCAGTCCCAGGACCGTCGGATCCTGATCCCGATCGTCTTCAGCTTCCTGGCGCTCTACATGGCGCCGGTCCTGTTCCTCTTCGCCTTTGGCTTCTTCTACGTGGGCATTGGCCTCTGGAAGTCCCGGCCGGGGCGCACGAAGCAGGAGTCAGCCAACGCACGCGACGCCGCATGAGCCCCAGCATGATCCGTAGGGAACGATTCACCGCCGCGATCGCGCTCGGTGCCAATGTCGGCGAGCCTGAGCGCACGTTCAAGCGAGCCCTCAACGTGCTGGAGCGCGACGTGGACTTCACCGTGCTGCGGCGGTCCCATTGGCACGCGACCGAACCGGTGGGGGCCCCGGACCAGCCCGCCTATACGAATGGCGCCGTCCTCGCGGAGACGACCCTCGCGCCGAAGGAGCTCCTTGAGGCCTTGCGGAAGGTCGAGACCCATCTGGGCCGGGACCGTTCCACAGAGGAACGCTTCGGCCCGCGGGTGCTCGATCTCGACATTCTGTTCGTGACCGACTCCAACGGGGACCACGTGCGCGTCCGGAGTGACGAGTTGACGCTCCCGCACCCGCGCATGGAAGAGCGCGCCTTTGTGCTCGCGCCCCTCGCTGAGGTCGCGCCCGCCGCGCGTCTCCTGCGTTCCGGCCGGACGGTGAAGGACCAGCTTGAGTTCATCGAGACCGGCGGCGGCCTCGCGAGTTTCGAGTCCGTTGACGAAGCCCGCGCTTGGTGCGCCGCCAGCGCCGAAGACGGCGGGACCCTGGGCTTTGTGCCGACCATGGGTGCCCTGCATGAAGGGCATCTCGAGCTCGTGCGCCGGGCCGCCCGCGAGAACGATCGTGTCTGCGTCTCGATCTTCGTGAATCCCCTCCAGTTCAACAACCCCGCGGACCTCGAACGCTACCCGCGGGACTTCGCCGGGGACACCAAGCTGCTCAGCTCCGCCGGTTGTTCCATGGCGTTCACTGGCACCCTCGAACAGTTTTTCCCTGAAGGCACCGAGGCCGCCGCGATCGACCCGGGCCCTGCGGCGGAGGGTCTTGAGGGCACGTTCCGTCCCGGCCACTTCGAGGGCGTCGCGACGATCGTGAACCGCCTCTTCGAGGTGGTCCGGCCCACGCGCGCGTACTTTGGCGCCAAGGACTTCCAGCAGTGCCTGGTCGTCGAGGCGCTCGAGTCGGCCCAGGCGGGGGCCCCCGAAGTCGTCCGTTGTCCCATCGTTCGCAGCTCCTCGGGGCTCGCGCTGGCTTCGCGCAACGCTCTGCTGCCCGACGACGCGAAAGCGGATGCCCTTCGAATCTTCAAGGCGCTGGATACGGTCCGCCAGGCGTGGCGCAGCGGCCTGCGGGACGCGAGCACCCTGCAGAACATGCTGCAGGCGGAACTCGATCATCCGAGCGTCGGCCTCGAGTACGCCGAGATCCGCGACCCTTCCGCCTGGACCACCAAGGCGCCCAGCGGCCTGCTGGAGGAAGCGGTCGCGCTCGTGGCGGCCGTGATCGGCGGTGTGCGGTTGATCGACAACATGGAACTCTCAGCGCCGTGACCCGCGACCCGTCTGTGACTGCGCTGGCCTTTGCGAAGGTCAACCCGATCCTGCGCGTGCTGGGGCGGCGAGACGATGGATACCACGAGCTTGAGACCCTGCTCGTGGCCCTCGACCTTTCGGATCGCGTGCGAGTCACCAGGCGCCGAGACGAACAGGGAGCTTGCGTGACGGTGGAGACCACCGGACCGATGGCGACCCCCGACATCGTCGATGACGGCAATCACTGTCTCTTATACACATCTCCGAGCCCACGAGACTAGGCATGATCTCG
>CAJXRJ010000349.1 GCA_913058555.1 uncultured bacterium | reverse complement strand
TCCCGTTCTTGGGACCTTGCCATTCTGCTGAAATTGGGGGGCCGGTCGAAGTCGGGCCGCTCCATGGGGAGACAGCCCCAGGATCCAGCCTGACGGGCCCCGTTCGCTGATGGAGCGTTCGGGGCGCGCCCGGTGAGTCCGTGGCGATTTGCTTTCCCCTACCGGGGCCGGCGCCGCGGACTACCGAATCGCCTTACATCGATTTTAAACGTTCTGAGGCGATGCGGGCCGACGGCGTGGCGCCGTAGTCGCGAACCACGCGCTCGAGGGCAGCCTTCGCCTGGGCCGGGCCCTTCTCTGGGGAGATCCCCATGGAGGCCTCGGCAATGCCGATCAGGGCCTCGGCGCGCCGGTCGGCGCTGGTGTGATCCATGGCGGAGACCCAAGCAAAGTGAAGGAGGGCGTCATTGGGCTTCTCCTGGCCGAGGAGGGCCTTGCCGAGGGCCAGCTTCGCGGCAGCCTTACCGCCGACCGTCTCGCCCTTGTCGGCGGCACGTTCCAGGGCGGATTCGACGCCCGAGAAGTCGTTGCGCGCCACTTTCGAGAGGAGCTCACCGAGGGCGGCGATTTCCTGGCCGGTGGCGGCCTGGGCCTTCACACCCGCGTCCTCGGATTCGATGCCGCGGAAGGCGCCTTCGGCGAAGGTGAGCAGCTCGCGGCCGCCAGCGCTGTCGCCGGCGGCGAAGGCGGCGAGGCCGCCCTGGAGGGCCGCATCAGCGACGAGGAGCGGGTCGAAACCAGCGGCTCCGCCTTTGCCCGCCTCGTAGAGGCTCTTGTACCCATCCCGGGCGGCGGTAGCGTCTCCGCTCAGCCACGAGGCGCGGGCCTTGAGGGCGCGTACCTGCGGGTAGTGGCGGCTGTCCGCGAACTCGGCGATGAAGCGCTCGGCCTCGGCGACGGCGTCCGCAAAGCGAGCGGGCTCTGCTTTGCCCCAAGTGAGCAGCGATTCCACGGCGTGCAGGCGAGCGGCCGCCTGGACCGGGGGACGTGCGTCGGAGTCCGAGGCAGCTTCTTTGTAGCTCGAGACCGCGTTCTGCCAGTCCGCACGCTTTGCGTACTTCTTGGCGTCGGTGAACGACGTGGGCACGTCGCCCCACACCACCCGCAGGATCTCCGACGAGTCGTAGCTCTTCGTGTCGTCGTCCTTCAGGGTGATCGCCAGCTTTTCAAGGCCGTCTGCCGTCACCGATCCTTGGATGGGGGTGGTCTTGCCCGTGCGGGCGTTGACTCGGTAGACCGTGTCGGCCTTCTGGAGCGTGGCGCCGAATCCGATCGGGGAGAGCATGGCCGCCAGGCCGAGGGCCGCGGCGCCGCCCTTCATGGCGCGTGAGACTTGGAGGAGCTTCATCGAGGGAGAGAGGCCGCATGGGGCGGCGGTGGAGCTGGCCCCCAGTGGGGACACCAGTGGGGCCGATGGGGGATCGGAGTGGAGTGATCGGGGGGAAGCAGCCCGCGCGGGGCTGATTCCGGTGGATGGGGCCAATGGACGGTGTCCACCGGCGGGGGATCAGCGCGTGCGGGCGAAGAGCCAGCGGAAGCGAGACGCGAGCACGCCGTTGCCGAGGCGCTTGCGCATGCGGTCGCTCACATCGTCCTGGGCGCAATTCGTATCGACCTCAGTGAACTGCGTGTCGCCTTCGGCGAACGTCACGATGTTGTCGATGATGGCCTTCGCGAAGGCCTTCTTGCGGTCGTCCCGTTGGCCCCAGGTGTAGTAGGCGTAGGCGGAGATGAACTTGCCTTCGTACCACTCGCACGACCACTTGTCGCTGCGCTTGGCCAGGGCATCGAGCCGCCCCGTGATGAACGAGAACTCCTCGTCGGTGCCGCCGGCGCCCGGGGTCTGCTTGACGTTCGTGCCGCTTCCAACCACCGAGCCGATCATCGCCGAGGCGGTGAGCATCACGGGACGCTGGGTCTTGAGGATCGGTTCCGCGCCGAAGACGTAGGGCGTCAGGAGGGCCTTGGCTTCGTTCACTTCGCCGAGCTCAAGCATCGCCTCTGCGAGGTCCGGGATGCCGAACTTGACGACGCGCTCGCCGTACTTTTCGTCTTCGAGGAAGAGGTTGACCGTGCGCTCAAGGACCGGCTTGGCCAGGGCCCACTCTTGGAGCTGCATCCAAAGGTCCGCCTCGTTGTTGAGGTAGATGTAGCCAGCCTTCGGAGCGATGCCGTTGTAGATGCCGAGGGTTTCGGCCATCTGGCGGGTCAGCGTGTCGATCGCCTCCTCGTCCTTCGTCTCGGCCTTTGCGAGCACGTCGCGCTTGGTCTCGTACGTCTTATAGAGGTCGAGGGCCGCGTTGCCGGTGCGGGAGCTGTCCGGGTAGCCCTGGATCATTCGATCGAGGACCGCTGCCGCGTTGCCGGCGTCGCCGAGCTTGGCGTAGCTGTCCACGAGCAGAGCCTGCATGGCGGGGACCCGCTTGGTCTCCTTGGGGAAGTCGTCCGCGTATTGCTCGATTCGCTTGATGACCGCAGCGAAGCCCGACGTGTCCGAGCCATCCGACTTCCTGAACTTCGACGTGGCCGACTTGTGAAGGACGACCCCAAGGAAGTACGTCGCGCGGGCGAGGCTCTGCTTGCGGGTGTCCTCAGCGGCGGGGCTGCCGGGCGCGTTCGCGGGGTCCTTGGCGTACTTGTCAACGAAGTTGATCAGGTGGCGGACTCCATCGCCCGCGTTGCCGCCCTGGATGAGCGCTTGGCCAATCCGCACCTGTGCTGGATCGTACACGCGCTCCTTGGCGTCGATCTGACGGAACTTCTCAAGCGCACCTTCGTAGTCCTTCCGGTCGAAGGCCTTGTTGCCTTGCGAGAATAGAATGACGCCCTGGCTCATGTCATCGTCTGCGTTGGCGATGACCGCGTCTTCGGCGAACTTGAGTTGGCGTTCGTAGTCGGGGCTGCCCTTCGTGCCGGTTTCATCGCCCCACGACTTCAATGCCGACCGCCAGCCGCTGGCGTTCCGGCTGTTGTTGGCTGGGTCGGGCCAGTTTTCGAGGGCCTCACGGTACGTGACCGCCGCCTCGAAGTAGCGACCCTGGCGGCGTAGCACTTCAGCGATGCTGCCGTAGACTTCGGTGCCGAGGGTAAGGCGCTCCTGCTGCTCCATGGTGTCCATGCGGGCGAGGACGTCGTAGTACGCGTCGAGGGCGCCGGACCAATCCTGGGCCAGGCGCTTGCCCTTGGCGGCCTCGAGCAGCTGGGTCGCGGAGATCTCGATGTCCGGGCGGGAGTTGATGTCCTCCAGGAGTCGTCCGGCCTTGACCTTGGTCGAGGCGCGCGAGGTGTCTTCCGCCACTTGGTTCACCAGCGAAAGCGCGAACTCGACGGCCGACTGGCGCTGGTTGCGGCGCTTGACCTCCGCCTGCATCTCCTCTTCGGTGGCATACCACTTGGCTTCGCCGTCACCGAGGTCGCCGCCGATGAAGCCGCCGGTCTCGACCATCGTGCCCGCGATGCCGAGGAGCGCCTCGTGCCCGAAGGTCGATAGCGAGAAGCCCTCGGAGCGGTACATGTTGTACATGAAGAGGCCGAACTCGATGCCGAGCTCCGGCTGACCCGACGCGCGCGCCGCCTCTTGGATGCCGGACATGCCGAGCTCAACGTAGTTGAAGCGCTTCTCTTTGATCTCGATGGGAAGCTCGGACCAGGTGAGCTTCTCTTCGCGAATGGCCGGGTCCATGGGGCAGACGTTGTCCACCATGCCCATGAAGTACTCGAGCGCGATCTCAGGATCGCCCTGGGCCATGTAGACGTTGCCGATGCCCACGTCCGCGCGCAGGCTGTACTCACTTGCGAGGCCCGCGTCGAAGGCGAGCTGCTCGTACGCCTCGATGGCGCTTTCCTGGCTCATCACGTCCTTGAGGAGCATCGTGCGCTGGGCGTAGAGGTCGCCCTTTTGCAGCATCAGGTTCCAGCGGCGCAGGTTCTGGTCGGGGGTGCGCTCCGAGGCTTTGATGTCGCCCAGCTCATCGACGAGGGTCGAGTTGAGGACGATGGCGTCTTCGATGAGCTCAAGCTTGCGGGCGCTGAGGGCCTCGGCTTCTTCGCCGGCTGCATCCTCGAGGGCCGTGTCGATGCTGGAGGAGTAGGCGATCGAGAGCTTCACGAGGCCAGCCTCCGCGTCGTCGCGGTTCGAGGCGGTCTTGTTGGCGTCGATGTATTCCGTGTAGGCCAGATAGCCCTTTTCGTAGAGGGCGTTGGCTTCTTTGGCGTCGCTGACCCGACCTGCACCGATGGCGAAGAGCTCGCAGCGGACAAGGGCCAGTTCACCGGCCATCTTGTCCGATGGCTTCTTCGCGGCGACACCGTCGAGCACGCCCTGGGCGAGCTCCACAAAGGTCCAGTCACGGGCGAGTCCGCGGGCGAACTCGATCTCGGACTCGACCGCCTTGTCGGACATCGACTGGGCGAACACGGGGGCGCTGAAGGAAAGGGCGCCAGCGGCGAGCGTTCCAATGGCGAGGGCGTGGGCCTTCGGGGAACGCAGCAAGGACGTGAAGAGAGGGGTCATGCGGCTCGTCGAGAGTGCTCGTCGTGATGAACGCGGTGGTCAACGCTGATGTCAGCGCCGGGCCAGACTGGCGGAACGGCCCACGGGTGGTACCTGTGGGGTGGGACCGTCGTCCCGCGGGCGCGGGGGTCGGATCCAGAAGGCTCGTGCTGGGTTCGAGCGAGGTGCGCGGCCAAGGAGGCGGACTCCTGGGGCCACTCGTCGCTGCTACCCACAACGGGTGGGGCGGTGACGGGTTCGTTTCGAAACCTGGTGCCCTTTGCGGCTTCGTGGGGGCGAAATCCCAAAGGGCGGGCGGAGAGGATACGGGAAGCGCGCTGAAATCGGAACGGACAAGCGGGTCCGGGATCTTGGCCCCCCGTGGGGGGGGGCGTCGGAGGGCCTGCCCGGGCCGCGCTCCCGTGTCGTGGGGGGGGGAGAGCCAGCTCCCCCCCCTCAATGAAAGCAGGGCCCGCCTCTCCGATGGGGAGAGGCGGGCCCTGCTTGCCAGAAGGACGCTGGGTCCTCGGCTGGCGCTTCTTACTGGTCCAGGCCGAGCTCGGCGGCGGTCGGGACGTTCTCGTAAGGAATCTCGATGTTCGCCGTGAGCAGGATCAGGAGCTTCCTGTTGGCGATGTAGTTGCCCTTGCGCTCGAAGAAGAAGCTCAGGAGCGGGATCTTGTTGAGGATCGGGACGCCGGTCCGGATGTCCTGCTTCGTCGACTCCTTCAAGCCGCCGAGCAGCACGGTGCTGCCGTCGGGGATCGGGATCGAGGTGCGGACACGCTGGATCTCAACCTCGGGCAGCTGGATCGTGACCGAGTTCTGAGTACCGAGGGTGGTCGGCTGCTCGAGGATCGGCCGCTTGAGCTGAGCGATGGTGGGTCGCAGCTCGAGGGTGATGAAGCGGCGATCGGCCGAGACCACCGGGCGGACGTCGAGGATGACGCCGTCCTGGATGACCTTGATGATCGGGTCCGCGATGGACGCCGCCTGGGCGATCTGGACGTCGAAGTCCTGAACGTAGGCGACCTGGTTGAGCACCGCCAGGTTGGCGCGGGCGCCGTTGTTGACCGTCAGACGCGGGGTCGTGACCGTCTGGATGCGCTCGCTCTTGCTGACAGCCCGGAGGATGAGCTGGAGCTGGAGGTCGTTCAGGAAGGCCCACTGGAAGGACAGTCCGCCCGAGGGCTGGAAGGTGTCCGAGCCGAGCTGGCTGTCGTAGAGGTCTTCGATGCGGGCGCGGTAGTTACCGTCCTCACCGTCGCCGAAGAACGCACCGATGTCGCTGGTGCGGCCCACCACGTCGCCGAACTCCGAGGAGCCGTCGCCGAAGTCGTTGAACTCGAAGCCGTTCGGGCCGAGACCCGGAAGGCCGAGGCCGCGGAAGTCGACGCCGATGTCCTCGAGGAAGTTGTCCTCGACGCGCATGAACTGCGTTTCGATGTCGACCAGGATGCCGGTGGACTCACGCAGGTCGTCCAGGAGCTGGACGATCTGGCGCTGAACCTCGGGGGTCTGGCGCACGACCATCTGGCCGCGCTCGGTGACGCGCACCGAGTTGTTCGGGTCCTCGTCCCACGAGAGCGGGGCGACGGCTTGCTGGATCAGCTCCTCGAGCTGACCGGCCTCGACGACGTTTGCCGCGCGGTCGGGAAGCTCTTCGTCCGGGGGGGTGAGTCCCGAGGACGGCTCGACGTTGATGTCGGGCGCGACGAAGTCTTGGATCGGGGTCACGAGGTCAGCGACGGAGTAGGTCGCGTTGACCTGGCCGCCGACGCGCTCTTCGTCGGTGATGAGGAGGACAACGCCGTCCTCGATCTTCCACGAGAGGTTCTCGGTGGTGTCCGCAAGGGTGTCGAGCACGAGGCGGACGCTGCGGTCGGGCAGCGTGAGCGTCACCGTGTCTTCGATGTCGTTGCGGGCCGTGGTGCTGAGCTGGAAGTTGATCTTGCTCTGCGCCGAGAGGAAGTCGACGACGTCGGCCAGTTCGGCTTCTTCGAAGTCGACCGGGACCGTCGTGGACTCAAGGGCCTTCATGACCTCAGCCACGACCGGATCCGACGACGAATCGATCTGGAGGTCGGAGAGCGACTTGCGGTCGCGCACCTTGCGCCAGCGGTCGAGGTCGAAGTTCAGGACGCCCAGCTGGGGGACGTCGAGGGTCTTCAGATCGTCGAACGTGCGCAGCCACTCCTCACGGTAGTCGCGGCGGATGTTCTCCGAGGTCTTGGCGTGGCCAGCCTCGCGGGCGACCTCAAGCATGCGGGTGGCTTGCTCGTTGCCCGGGTCACGGGTGAGGATGAGGCCCGCGAAGTACGCGGCGTCGTCGTAGTCCTCAGCCTGGAACGCGCGGTCGGCGTTCTCGTAGTACGTCTTGAGCTTGTTGTAGAGCGCCTGCTCTTGGTCCGCCGCGCGGCGGGTGATCTCGGCGTCGGCCTCTTCACGCTTGCGCTTGAGGTCGTTGGCCGCGGACTCCTCGCGGAGCTTGATCGCCTCTTCGAGGCGTCCAGCCACCGTGCGCTCGTCGAGGGAATCGACGGCGATCAGCGGGTTGTACTGGAGGATGGACTGCGCCGTGCGGAAGTTGAGTACCGCCTTGTCGTAGTCGCCGTTGCGAAGGGCCACATCACCTGCGTTGGTGAGGTCCTGGGCGCGCATGCGCACCATGGCCTGCTTCACCCTGAGGCGCGACTCGTCGTCTTCGAAGCGCACGGCGCCCGAAGCGAGGGGGTCACCCAAGAGTGCCTGTGCGTTCCGGAAGCCGGTCCGCGCGTTCTGGTTGCTCGGATTGAGCTCCAGGGCGCTGGAGAACTGCTCGAGGGCTTTTGCCAGCTCGTTGCGGTTCATCGACTCGGTGCCGCGTTGCGTATAGATGTCCGAAAGAGTCCGGCGCCGCTCATCGCGGAGCTTGACCTTATCGAAGGCGTCCTGGGAGCCTTCTTGTGGCGTCGCGATGGGGGCACGGACGTTCGCCGCCAAGGCGAGGACGGTGCCGCCGTCTTGGGGGACGATGGGCGTGTCCGCCACTCCGTCCGTGAAGTAGGTGGGCGCTTCGGGCGCGTTTTTCGCCGGCTCAAAGTCGACCTTGGCGGTCGGGGCTTTTGGAGCAGATGCCTGGCAAGCAGCCAGGGCGAGGATGGCGAAAGGCGCGAAGGGGAGACGGGTCCGCATGGATCGGAATTGACGCGTCACGGTCTTCGGGGGCTGTCTCTTATACACATCTGACGCTGCCGACGATATGCAGTGTGTAG
>CAJXRJ010000348.1 GCA_913058555.1 uncultured bacterium | reverse complement strand
CATGGCGTGCTGGAGCCGCTTGTAGGGCGTGCCGGTGGTCGCCCCGAACGTCTTACCGCACGATGTGCATCGATAGCGACGTCGCCGGCCGCCTTTGACCTTGGAGTAGCCGTGCAGGACGACGTTGCCCACGCCATACGTGCCGTGCTGCTCGCACTCGCCGTTCGGGCAAAATACGCCGGGCCTTGCCGCCTTCCTCATTTGACCTCGCTCATGACCGCACGAGTCTAGATCGGGTGCAACGCAGCGGAAGCGCTGGGGTTATGCTCGATCTCTAACAGGCGATGACGGAAGCACCGATGCGCGGCGCGCCCCACGTGACGTTCTCCTTGGACATCCGCTTGATCAGCATGATGACTGCCATCGGAATCGGCGGCCGGCCCGGCCTCGACCGGGACTTGCGGCGCCAGTAGTGCCGGAAGCCTCTGCGGTGCCACTTGATGACCGTCGCAGGCTGCACGATGACCAGCGCGTCCCGCCAGTCCCTCAGCAACCGCATCACCGTCAACCAGAAGATGCGGTCCCGGTCGTTGATGTTCGGGCGCCCAACGCTGCGCTTGTAGACGGCGAGCTGTTGCCGCAGGGCGATGTTCTCCAGGACGAGCTGAGCACGGTCACGGCCAGCCAGCCGAAGGACGGAAACGAGTGCAGCGAAATCAGGCATGAACGCATGCTGCCACGCGGGCCTCGACGCGTCAGCCAACCCGTGATACCGTCGACAAAAGAGCCTCTGAACGGGCTCTGAGGAGTGCAGACGGGGTTTTCGGTAGGGACAAGGGACAGGCCACCAGAGGCGGCAATGCCCTGGATTTGTGCACCAACGCCGCACCGATGGGACAGCACGGGTCCGGTCGCCTTTCTCATCTCACCTCGTTCATAATCCGTCGAGCCTAGATCGCGTGCAACACGGAATCGGCGGCGAGGTTACGCTCGGTTTGTAACAGGCGATGACGGCAGCACCGCACTCCCAGCCGGGACGATTCGATAGGTGCTCAACACGCCTCCGGAGTCAACCACGGCGAAGGAGCGGGCGTCGAACCAGGTGATCGCCTGCACCGTGCGGTCGAGATCCCACCGCAAGATTGGCTCGGGGTCACGCGTTCCCACCGCGAACACTCGGAGAGTCCGCTCACCTGCTGCCACTAGGTAGTCGCTTGTCGGCGAGATACTGAGGGCCCGATCGAGGGCAACAGCGTCCCCCGTGGAGACCCGTTGAAGTCCGCTGCTCGCCGCCCGGACGATCACCAGCTCCCCCCCCGTCGTGCTGACTACGAGCAGGTGCCCATCGCCGCTCACGTGCAACACTCCCCCTCTTGTGTCGGGCAACCCTGGCTTGGCATTCACGTGGACGAGGTTGTGGCCGTAGAGGATTCGATCGCCCCCCAACGACTGGGTAGCCTCCCAGATCCCGCCCTTGCTGTCGAGCAAGACGAGGCAGCCGGTTGTACGCCGCAGCGCCAACACGGCGATTCCGTTCTGCAGGTTGACGCACTCCATTGCCGGTTCCTCGGGACGGTCGATCTGATGGCGCAAGATGACCCCATCCGCCCATCCCGAGTAGAGGACGGCGGCAGAATGCCACTCCACGCACGTGGCCTTACCGACGTGAGACCCAACGACACGGATCGACCCCGAGCCGAGGTCCAATAAGCGGATGTGCCCATCCTCGTGTGCGGTGGCCAGAACGTCCCCGGATGGCGAGATACTCCCCGCTACGACGCCCTCCGCCGTTGCCCGTCCAGCACCATCGACCGTCTCGTGGAGCGGGAAAGCGACGCTACGGAATACCACCTGTCCGCCCTCGTGAACCAGCACGAATCGCTGTTCGACGAAGGCGAGATATCGCGCCTCGGAGCGCTGGTCCAGGCGTAGATCACCTCCCGAGCTGCTCGCGAGGTCCACGCGCCGCAAGTCCCGCTGATCCCTCCTGCCTCGACCGGCGACTGCCATGAAGGGGCGTTCCTTCGCGAGTGCACTCCACGAGGAGGCGAATCCCCGACGCGCCGCGGCTCGCCCGGCAAGCTCGACATATCGGTCGCGTCCACGCTCCCTGACCGAGCGCAGCGTTCCCTCGGGATCCCGCTGGATGTTGACCACACGCCCGCCGATTCCGGGTTCCTCAAGGCAACGGACTCGTCCGTTCTCTACCTCGTGGACTGTGCCGTCCCGCGTACCCACAATCGCTGCCGCTGGCGCCGACACTACGGAGGTCACCTCGAATGTGACTGGGATTACCGTGCGATCAACTATCGAGCGATCTATGCCCAGGTGGAGGCGGTGGAGCTCGCGCCGCTCCGCGCGGTTGACGGCAGCGATGAGCTCTTGGTTCCCGGGCTTGGTGGCCTCGCCTACCGGGACAACCGCAACCAGTGATGTGCCCTCCGCGATTTCGAGCCTCACAGGGCTTCGATCGCCCTGGACGCTCCATAGCGTCCCGGTACCATCCGCGCGAAGCGCCCCGGCCACTTCGCCGGCCGGGTCCATCCAGACCTGGAGCACGTTCGACGCCCCGGAGGGCCCAGAATCAAGTCGCTCCACCCTGGGCGTGCTCGGCTCTTCTGCGAGGGCGACCAGATAAACCGAACGATCTCGCTTCCTCAGCGACGTCCCCCCGAGGATCCCCCAGCGGCCGTCGTCGGAAACCGCGGCCGACATTAGCAGTCCCACGGCGTCCGTGGCGACGAAGAGACGCTGAACGCTGGGCCACCACGCAAAAACGTCTCCGTTCCAGCACGAACCGAACACGACCCGGCCGTCAGCGGAGATCGCGAGAGAGCTCGCCCCAGCATTCGGGAGTTCCTGCACGTCGTCGGATCGGGCGTGAGCCTGCTCAGACCGCCCCAGGCGGTAGATCCACGACTCATCGCGTCCGCGGAGCAGCGCACGGCACGCCCACCGGACGCGGTCGGGGCGCATCCGGCTACTACCCTCGTAAAGGAACGCGAGCGAGTTCCCGCGCAGCACGAGATGCTGGGTGGCTCGCCAAATGAGGGCAGTCGTGGAGGGCGCCCCGGCGGACCCTCCGAAGTCGCGCGTCAGATCGCTCACCACGTCCGTGTCATCTTCCGCTGAGTGATCGCCGGCAGCGATCCGAGCCCAGACGTAGGACGGGTCGGAGAGCAAGATCTCGGCCTCGGCATGGAATCCGAGTTGTCGCAGCTGCAAGACTCCGATGCCGAGAGCATCCCTAAGGCTTGATCCAGTCGCCCAGCGATGTGGCTCGACACAGAGCTTGGCCCAGCCACGACGGGCGACGGCGCGGGGAATGCTAAGCTCGGGCGCCGTTCGGATATGCTCCCTGAGCTTCTCGTGCATCGGCCGGTACCGAATCGAATCCTCGCTGGACGTCAGGGAGAGGATCGACGAAAGAGCCACCAGGCTTCTCTCAACTGGCTCCGACCCAACGCCCACCTCGAAACCCTCGTGCGCCGCCGCCAACGCATTCTCGATCATTTGAGCTGTGGGATCCCGAACGGCCAGGCCGACGGTGGCGAGGACCGGATTTCGCAGGTAACTCGCGTTGTCCAGCCGGAAGGACTGGGTGATCGAGCTAAAGAGTGAACTCCTGTCGGGCAACGCCCCGCCACCCACTGCGACCTCGTCGCTCCTGATAAGTTCGATGAGTCGCGTGATGTATAGCGGCCAACCCTCCGACGCTTGCCAGACCTCATTGATCCAGCCCAGCCAGTCCTCACCTGCGGCCTCGATGCTCCGTGTGCTCAGCTCGCGCGAGAGCCAGGCGCTGACCTCTTCGCTGGTCATATGGCCCAGCCCGTCCGGGAAGACGACCTCTGCCCCGGCCGCGCGCATCCGTGAGCCTAGCAGTTCGACTTCGTGTGACTCGCGCCATTCTTCCGGCGCGTCCGGAGGAAGCCGCTCGATGGACGGGCGTCCAAAGGCGACGACCACCGCGCCCGACTCTGCCAACTTGGGGATCACTTCCATGATCCTGCAGGTCTGCTGCGCGATCTCGTCGATGCCATCCAGCACGAAGATCAGAGGTATCGGAGAGTTGTTCACCTCCCGAAGATGTTGTTCGATCGCGGCGGTCGTCACACCGACGAGATCCTCGTCGGACACGCCGCGGATCCTGCCCTTGTGCTCCTCGCGCGTCGTGAGGCGCTGCAGCGTCCACCTAAGGAACGGCTGGATCGCGCACCGCTGGTCACCTTGCCGGAACTGCCAGTTCACAACGGTACCGGCAGCGGGGAAGTCGACGGGCGCCCTTGCGGCTTCCTCAGTGGGAGCAGAATCGGCGCCTTGCGACATCATCCGGAATCCGAAGTAGGCCGCCAACATGCTCTTGCCGGAGCCGGTGTCCCCTTGGACCCAGAGTATGCGCCTCGGCGGGCGCCCCTTCCCCGCTTCCTTCGATCTGGCATCCTTGAGGCATTCAGCCAGCTGGCGCTCCTTGGCCTCACGCCACACGTAGCTCTCAGCGTCACGCTTAAATGACTGATCAAAGTGACCGGTCGACACACCCGAAGTTTCCGCCAGATCGATGTGCAGCGCGTCGCGGAAGCGTGTGAGGCGGTCATAGTATCCGCTGCCCTGCACACGAATGCTCGCTCCGCTGAGGCTCTCGTGGAATACGCCATTGTCCCGGCGCCGCCGGAAGTGCCCGAGTTCAAGCGTTCGCGCGTCCACCGAATACCACGGGGACACGTCAAACGCCGTCTGGTCTACGACCGCAATCACGGGAAGACGTTCGGGCTCCTGGTTCTTGTCGTTCTCCAACAAGACATCAAACGAGTTATCCGCCCCGCGGATTAGATTCGCGCGCCTCCCCCGCGAGGAACCACGGAGTTCGAAGCGCCGTCCACTCGCATCCGAGGCACGCACCAAGAGATGGATCCCGTAGGCCCAATCTCGATGAGCCTCTCCGACCCGGGGGCGGAGCGCCCACAGCATCATGCGTACGTGGGCCTCCAACCACTCCACCTTGAGGTCCCATAGATGGGGCCGGTGAGCCAGCACGTTCCGGAGACCGACTGCGGCTTCGGCCCCGTCCGGGATCGCTGGTTCCCAAAGTGTGTCTAGCTCCTCGTCACGCGGACTGATCCAGACCCGAAGTCGTTCCACCAGCGTCACGATGAACGGCAAATGTCGTTGGCACTCGTCGTCCATCTCGGCCTTCACCAGCTTCGTCGCCGCTTGCCACCAGGACCCAAGGGACGGTAGCGAACGCAAGGCAAACAACTTGGTGGCCGTGCTGTCCTCCAGCTCGCTGCTGCGCTGCGCGACGACCAGCGCTACGGCGAGGCGCATCACGGACTCCGCAACGTCGAATGCGTAGAAGAATTTGTGCATTGCCGACGGTGTACGGATCAACCCGAGCAGCGGCGCAGCGATTGGAGCGGGGAGCCGGGATACATCAAGATCCACTGATTCGAACCAACCGCAGTCCTTGCACGCATGTAGCCCGGGCACGACCGCGATCAATGCGTGCTCCTTGCGGGAGCCCACGCACGGTAGCGAGTAGCTTTGGTCAGACATTCACTCGAAGGAAACTCGACTGCGCGGCCTGAAGCTGTTGCTCAAACCAGGAACCGCCGCCCGCCCAGCGCCCGTACGCGAGGAGGGCCGCCATGCCAGTTGGGACGAAATCGTGCTGCCGGCCATCGATTTCGGTTCGCAGCAGGTCCGGCCGCGCCGGAAGTGGTTCCATCTCCTCGAATTCTGCTTGTTCGAGCTCCTCGGCCCCCCCCCGGCTCGCAGCGCGCGCGCCTAAGACACCCGCGAGGTCTAGCTCGGTCTTGGCGACGAACATGACCTCCGGATGGGGGTGCACAAAGTCGTAGGCGAGCCCCAGTAACACCAGGGCCTCACGGTCCAGCGAGACTCCCAATTCCTCCTTTAGCTCCCGCAACGCTGCCCCAGCGAAGTCGGCCTTTCCAGAGGGCCCCACGTCGGAAACCTCGACCATGCCCCCCACGACGTGTCGGAGCCGGCCGTGCAAGACCCCTGCGGGGCGCCGCTCCAAGAGCAAACGCTCATCCGATGTCGCCAGAACGATGCACACCCCGATGGCGTTGGATAGATCGCGCCCCACATGCCCAACAAGAAGACGAGCATCCCGCGTCGCGACGAATTGGGCGAAATCGGTCCGCTTGCAGGCGAGTCCGACCTCTTCTCCCTCCTGGCTCCACCGGACCAGCCCTACCAGTTCGTCGTTGCGAGTGCCCTCCTCTTCGACCCGCATCTCCCGGCGGATCTTATGGACCAACGGCTCAAGCTCCGCTCCGACGCCTGGTGTCTCGCCCACGCGACCAACAATACACAGCGGCGATTTCGCGAAGACCCCAAATCGACGGGCCGACCGGTGGAGCGCCTCGACGTCGGCATTCCTGCGGCCGTAGCCCAGCCGCTCCACCTCTTCTGCCGCCTCTTGGACGAGGCCGCATTGGTCAATCGTCTGCTTCGCGATCGTCAATGCCGCCCGCTCCAGAAGCGCGTCCGTACGCTGCTGGTCCATCTCCCTTCGGCCGGAAGGGGACAGGGCGGAGGTTACCACTTCGACGCGATTGAGGTCCACGAGGGCATCATCGAGACGCCCGAGCAGGCGGCGGCATCGCGCGCGCTCAATGAGCCCCCGAACCAGATAGTCGTTGTAGGCAGAGCTCTCGAAGGCCGCGATGCTCTGATTGAGCTGTGCCAACGCCTTCTCCAGGTCATTGAAGCGCGCCTCGGAGCCACACGCTTCGCGGGCCTGCGCGACCTGGGCGGCGCCCAGGACCAGTTCCCTGATTGCCGTAGCCAGACTGGTGGTATTCGCTCCGGCGCGACCGAAGTCCGGATCGTCGTACAGCTCTACGAGTTCCTCGGCGCGCCCGGTTTCGATCATTAGGTACCCGTACCGGTAGAGCGACTGGGAGTAGAAAAAGGGCCGATCAGGCGACTCCTGGTCGTTCACTCTCAGCGCCTGCTCGAAGCGCTCCTCCGCCTCATCGATCCTCCCGAGCTGGAAGTACACGTCTGCGTACGACGAGTACGCGTGCATCTTAAGATAGCTCCGCAGATCGGATGCGGCCTCCGCCTTCTCTACGGCGATCTGTGCTGCGTCCAACGCCGCGTCGTAGTAGCCGCCAATGACGAGCAGCTCGGAGCGTTGCGCCGGGGCATAGATGGCGTCCTCACGCTCGCGGATCGAATCGCCAGCGTCCGCCAGCTCCTCCGCCTTCCCGAAACACTCGATGGCCTCTTCGAGCTTCCCCAACTGCCGGAGCCGGACGCCAACGTTCGTCATGATGTGAACCATGGTCTCCGGCCGAAGCCCGCCGACGAACTCGCTCCAGGGAGTACGGAAGAAGAGAGCCAGGGTTGCGAGATCGGTGTCCCTCAGGCCCCAGTCCTGTGTCGAGCGGTATTCCTGTCGCCCGTTCTCGTTCTTCTGCCAGACCAGCTCGCAGAGCAACTCATCGTGGACCTCTTGATGAAGCCCGGCACGGCAACCGTAGGCAGCTGCGACGTACAGAGTCGTGAAGTCCTCGTACCCGAAATCGCCCGGAGGTCGGGTGACGAGCGAGCGGAACCACCGATAGAGTCGCTCGTTGCCGAGCTTCCACGCCTCGGGGCGGCGCATCTGGAGCTGCCGCTGGAAATGCTCGCGGATCAACGGGTGAGCATCGATATCGTCCCGCTGATCCTCGCGCGCGTGCTCGAGCGGCTGGTTGACGAGGCCGAGCTCACGGAGGCGCTCGGTGGCTTCCAGCCTGTCTCTTATACACATCTGACGCTGCCGACGATATGCAGTGGGTAGATCTCG
>CAJXRJ010000347.1 GCA_913058555.1 uncultured bacterium | reverse complement strand
CATCAGGGGAAACCCCGTATTCGACATCTTGCAGCGCATCGAGATTACTCCAGGCAATCATGCCGGTGATGTAGTTGGCGTAGATGTAGCGCGTGGCCGGCAGTCGTTTGGTGTGAAAATACAGCTCGGGGAAATACCCCCACACGAAGATACGTTCTTGGTCGGAACTGTGGTTTCGAATGCGGTCAGGAATGTCGAAATTGTCATTCATGGCCCCATCGAGCTCCGTCTTGACCCCGGGCACCGCCTCGAGTTTGTCGAGGGTCCCCCCCGTGTGCCCAAGGCCTCGCCCGGAGATCATCGGCACGACGCAGCCCAGGGAGGCGAGGATCGGCGCGAGGGGTAGGCTCACCTTGTCCCCGATGCCGCCCGTAGAATGCTTGTCGACCTTGGGCTGGTCGAACTCCGAGAGATCCAGGCGCCCGCCGGAGCCGACCATGGCCCGCGTCCACGCGGCGAGCTCCCCTGGCTCCATACCGCGGAACCAGATCGATCCGAGCAACGCCCCGAGGGATCCATCGTCAATCTCCTGTCGCCCCACCCGGGGAAGGAGCCAATCGCATTGCGCCGGGCTCAGCGCCTCCCCGTCCCGCTTGGCCCGCAGGATCTCGCGCAGGCGCTCGCCTACCTCGTGCTCATCGGGCCTCGCCGTCAAGCGTCCCCCAGGAGCTCCGGCAGGAACGAGGTTCCGGCGCCTTCGTAGTCGATGCGGAACACATCCGCGACGGTGGCCGCCACGTCGGCGAAGGTCGAACGTGTGCCGAGGTCGAGGCCGCCCTTGGCGCGGTCCCCGAAGGCCACGAGCGGAACGTATTCGCGCGTGTGGTCCGTGTGCTTGTCGTTGGTGGGATCGTTCCCGTGATCGGCCGTCAGAATGAAGAGGTCATCCTCGCGGCGGATCGACTCCAGCTTCGCCAGCGCCACGTCGAATTCCTCGATGGCCTTCCGATAACCCGCTGGGTCGCGGCGGTGGCCGAAGTTCATATCGAAGTCCACGAGGTTCACAAAGACAAGACCGGCCATCAGGTGCTCTGCGACCTCGCAGGTCTTGTCCATGCCGTCATCGTTCCCGGACGTATGCAAGGAATACGACACACCGTTGCCCGCGAAGATGTCTTCGATCTTCCCCACGCCCACGACGGGGACGCCCTGGGCCACGAACTGATCGAGGAGCGTCGGCCGCGGCGGCTCGAGGGAAAAGTCGCGACGGTTGTAGGTGCGCTGGAAGCGATGCTCTGAGCCTTCGGGCGCGTCCACAAAGGGGCGGGCGATGATGCGCGCGATCCCAAGGTCCAGGGTCATGGCGCGCGCGGTCTCGCAGAGCTTCAATAGCCGCTCGAGACCGAAGTGTTCCTCGTGGGCCGCGATCTGCAGCACGGAATCGGCGCTCGTGTAGACGATCGGCTTGCCGGAGTCGATGTGCTCGGGACCAAGGCGCTCGATGATCTCGGTGCCGGAGGCTGGCTCGTTACCGAGCCAGCCCGGAAGCTCGGCGGCCCCAGCGATGGCGCCGAGGAGCTCTTCCGTGAAGCCTCCCGGGAAGGTCGGGAAGGCCTTGTCCAGGGGCACGCCGGCCATTTCCCAGTGCCCCGTGGTCGTGTCCTTACCGGCGCTGACCTCGGCCATGCGGCCGAAGGCGCCCTCGGGGATCACGGCGGCGGGGAAACAGTTCACCCCCTCGATGTTGCCGAGCCCAAGGGACATGAGCCTGGGCGCCATGGGCGGCCCCGCCGTCAGGCAAATGTTGTCGAGGGTGTGGGCACCGGCGTCCTCAGGGGGAGCGTCGGGCATGACCCCGATCCCAACCGAGTCGAGCACGATCAGGAACACCCTGCGGAACTTCATCCCGGCCAGCCGGCGGCTGACCTCGAGGGCTTCCGTCCGCAGGGACGCAGGGGGCCGGGGAGGGTTTTTCACTCCTCTTCTTCCTCGTCTTCCGCGTTGTCGACGCCGACTTGGATCAGGCGCTCGATCTCCTCCTCAAGCTCCTCGACCCACTCTTCGCCGAAGTCACGCTCGAGCAGGTCGCGCTCGGAGAACTCCCAGCGCCCAGTTCGCGGGTCAAAGTCGAATTGGTAGTCGTGCTCACTGCCGTCGTCCTCGGTGACGACGACTTGAACGATGTTGCTCGCAGAATCGAGTTCGGCTTCGAACGATGCCATGGGAAGAGTGCGCGGGGGTGAATACGCTGGGGATGGGGAACGGCGCAGGGGTGCCGCGGCGGGCGGGCCCCCATGAGTGTGCCGAGGAAGGATAGACGGGCGAGCCCCATGTGCAACGGGCGCGGGGGTACATCCTCGCGGTGGGTCCCCGTTGACAAGCCGTTGACGATCGTTTGCGGGATACCACCTATCCTTGGTAGTGGATGAACCGACATGCAACGAGACGAGGGCTGAATCGACCCATGTTAAGGAGAGCGCCGGTCCTGGCGGGGCTTCTGGCCGCTCCTCTCGTCGCCTGCCTGGGGCTCTTTGGCTTTGGGGATGCGGCCTCGATGGCCCGATTGGCCCTCGAACGGGAGGCCGAGCTCGCCTCAGAGACCCTCCTCGCCCGCTGGCCGAGCCCCTCAGAACCCCTGGCCCTTTCGGGGGGGGTCCTCCTTGCGAGCGGTTCGACGGCACCCGCGAGCCCCTGGCAGAAGCCGGCTGCGCCGGCCCATGAGTTCGAGCCGGCGGCGAATCTGCAGCGCCTGGCGGCCTTGGACGCCGCCGCCCGTGGCGACCGCGAATTGGCCCTCGATCAACTTGAACGGGTCGAGGGCGCTTTGAATGCGGGGCAGGCTCCGCTGGAAGGACTCGGCCTGCTAACACGCATTCAGGTACTCCTCCTCCTTGGCGACGGTCAGGGCATCTGCGACTTTTGGTCACCAAGCGCAGCCTTCCATCAGGGGCCGAACGGCGTCCCCCTTCGACTCGCAGCATTCCTGGCTGGGGCGCGTCACCTCTCGAAGGACCAGTGCGCTGCCGAAGCGGCCGCGATCCGAGTGGCCGTGGAATCGGGCCGCATGCCCTTGGGGGAGCCACTGGACGCCTTCACCATCACCGACGGCACCCCGCAATTCCTCCCCGACCCCTTCTGGGCGGCCCTCGAGGAGCTCGCGGCGGAGCGAGCCCCGGGCCCCGACTGGTCAGCTGCGTTCCTCGGGGGCGCTCGCCGTCAGGTCGCGGCAACGCGGTGGGCCTCTTCTGAGTTAGCACTTGGCGAGCCGGAGTCTGGCGCCCGACTCTGGCGACTCCGCCCCATCGGCCCCGGGGATTGGCTCTCGGTGACGATGGACAAGGGTGGCCGTTGGCTCGCGCGCCGGCACTCGGCGGACTCCCTGGATGCGGAACTCAGCGGGCTCGTGCCCGGTCTACCAGACGGATCGAGAGTGACCGCGTTCACGTCGGCCCCAGATGCCCAGGCGATCTCTACTCCGAAGCCCATGGCCGGTCTTGATCGCGAGCTGCTGATCGTGCACCGCAACCCCAATTCCGTCACGCGCGCCGCGACCTTGCGCCAACGCACCCTGCGTGCGGGCCTTGTGGGCGCCGGAATCCTGATGGCGCTCGCGGCGCTCCTGACCGGGCGCGCACTGGGAGAAGCCGATCGCATTGCGGCTCTCCGCTCGACCTTTGTGGCGAGCGTGTCGCACGACCTACGCACCCCCATCGCTTCCATCGGGCTCATGGCGGAGACCCTGCGAGAGGGGCACGCCCGAGGCCGTGAGGGTCACTATGCCCGATCCATTGAACAGGAGGCAGGCCGGCTCCGCCGCATCGTGGACGACCTGCTCGACTTCGGCAGACTCGAACGCGGCCTGCCCGTGCGGCTCTCGAAGCGTGAGGTGGATGTTCCCCAATGGTTGGAAGCGTTCGCGGCGCGGGAGCGCGAGCGGTGCCAGACCTTTGGGAGTGCCACGCTGGCATTGGAAACGGTGAGTCTCCCGGGCACGGCGAGGCTCGACGTCGAGGCGGTGGAGCGCGCGCTCTCCAATCTGATCGACAACGCGCTCAAGCACTCTGGGACAGATCGCATCACACTCGCGGTCCGAGGCTCGGGCGCTGACGGCAACGAGCTGGCCTTTGAAGTGGCCGACACGGGCACCGGGCTGGCCAAGGGCACCTTACACGAGGATCTTTTTGAACCATTCGCGCGTGATTCTGCAACCAGCGGAACGGGACTAGGTCTCTCTATTGTCCGCGCCATTGCCGTTGCCCACGGCGGGGATGCGACCCTCTCGCCAGGGCCAGCTGGCCGCGGTCTCGTGGCCCGCGTGACTGTCCGCACCACCGCCGATGCTGCGTAGCCCAACGCATCCTCTCCCAAGATGAATCCCCAGATCCTGATCGTCGAAGACGAACCCCTCATCCGCATGGCGGTCACCGATGCACTCCGGGGCAACGGCTTCGGGGTGATGGAAGCCACCGACGGCGAGGAGGGCGAGCGACTGGCCCTGCGCGAATCAGTGGACCTCGTGCTGCTCGACGTCATGCTCCCCAAGCGCGACGGGTTCACCGTCCTACGCAACCTGCGGCGGGATCGACTGGCCGTTCCCATCATCATGCTCACGGCCCGCGGCGAAGAGTTCGATCGCGTCCAGGGCTTCGAGCACGGCGCGGACGATTACCTCGTCAAGCCATTCTCCATGGCGGAACTCCTGCTGCGCATCCGCGCGCTCCTGCGCCGTTCCGAGGGGGGCGCGCCCGGAGTGGACGGCCTCGGCGATCGCGTGCGCTTTGGCGACACCGAGGTCGACTTCGCGGCGTTCGCCGTGACGTGCCTGGAGAGGCGCCACGGCCTCTCGCGGCGCGAGCTCGAGCTGCTCCAGTATTTCCTCCGCTTTGAGAACGAGGTCCTGGATCGCTACCGCCTGCTCTCGGACGTCTGGGGCCCGGGCGGCGACCCTACGGTTCGCACCGTGGACCAACACGTGCTCAAACTACGCAAGAAGATCGAGCCCGACCCCAGCGCTCCCCGGCACCTCCTGACCGCCCACGGCGTGGGATACCGATTCACGCGCGACGGGAAAGCCTCGCAGTGATGACGTCCGCCCAGATATCAACGTCAACGTGATGCGGCGTTGACGAGCCGTTGACGGGCCCACCGTCGGTTCGCCGTACATAGGAGCGTGCCCCTTGACCCCATCCCGGGGGCCGCACCCCAAAGAGTCACCATGAAACGAACCAGCCCCCCTCGCCCGGCCATCCGAGCCCCTTTCCGGGTCGCCACCGGAATCGCCGCCAGCCTGGCCATTTGTCTCGCGTCGCCTTCATCCTCCTACGCCGCCCCCAGCCCCCAGGACCCGCGCGCCGAGATCGAGTCCGCGAAGGGGAACATCCTCGCAGTGGTAGATCCCCGGTCTACCCATTCGGCGCAGGAAAGCCCCTTCGCCAGTGGAGTTGTTCCCACAGACCTCGTCGGCGCCATCAGATCCCTGATGGACAAAGGCGAGTCCGAAGCGATCTTCCAGATCGGTATCGGCGCGGTCCCCGCCCTACGGACTCTGGCGGAGCAGACGAGCCTCCGAGATCTCGTCCTCGCCCATGAGTCGACGAGTCCGCTGTACTACCTCAGCCGCATGGCGCCCCTCGAAGTCCTCTCCTACCACGAAGCCAGGCTCGATGACGACATCGCGCGGTTCCAGGCGCTCGCGTTCATCGATAACGGCGGCCTGATGGATGCAATCGTCCGGCTCCAAGACAAGGACCAGCAGAGCCAAGCTCTCCCACTCATCGAACGCGCATGCACTGACCCGCGACTTGATGAGCCATTCCGCCTGCGCCTCGCCACCGAAGCACTGGGAACGGGTCTCTCCTCAGAAAAGACAGAGGGGCTCCTGCTGGCGAACGAAGCGGCGTGGTTCAAACGCACTGGCATCACGGAAGCCCTCGCTGACCTGTACGTCAGAAAGAAGGGGCTCCCACCGGTGAACATCGCACCCAACCTCGCCGCCATACTCTGGGGCCACTCGCTGGAGGTCGACCGGATCCTCGCCCAGCACACGGACCCGAAAGTGCGCGTTGAATTAGCGGACAGGATGATAAGAGCCAATACGAGCTCCAACATGTTCCCCCCTGCGATCACCGTACGCATCCCGCTCCTGATAGAGCAAGCGCTCCGGGAAGACTCTCCCCTGCGTCCGCGCCTCTTCGCAGCCGTCGAGCACACGCTGCAACCATCGCAGACATCACCGACGGTGCCCATGGATACCCTCATCGAGTTGGTCGCGAACTCGGCCGAGGAAGCGAGCCTATCGAGTCGACTGGCGGCCGCGATCGGCTACCAGGTATCCCATCGCATGGGCTCCATCGTCGATATCCCTGAGCAGGATTGGCTTCTGCTCCTTCGGGCCATCGCAAGCTGTTCGGATCCGAAGTTGAAGGCGAGGTACATGGGGGACATCGACCGATACGTGAGGTTCCCCCACATGAAAATGGCCTACGCAATGGTCATCGCCGAAGGTGGAGACCTTCCCGCCGACAGGTTCTTCCCGCAGGTCAATAGCTTCATAGGCGAAGTGACCAGCCCAGCCGAACAGGCCGACGTCCGCCTGCGCATTGCGCAGCTATTCGAGGAAGACGAAGAACACCTTGCGGCAATCCTCGATCAAGACCACCCGTTCGACGCGCTGGACTCGACCCGCCTACGGGACGCCGTCCGCTTCTATGGGGGCGCCGGATTCATGTTCCGAAAGAAGGCGGCGGAAGACGCATCGCGATGGGGCGAACGCGAAGCTCCGCTGCTCGCCGAGCTCTGTGCCAACAGCGACCTCAGCTGGCGCGCGAGGGCCATCGCTGCCCTGGGCCTACTTGAGTCCCACGACCCTCGCGACGGCGCCCTGGCCGCTGAGGTGCTGATCGAGCAAGGAAAAGACCAAGTGGAGCTCGTGGCGAGCCTCATCCGTTCGCGACCCAATCGGGCAAATGAATGGAAGGCCTGGACCGAGCTGGTCGCCAGCGTACTGAAGGACGTCGAGACCCGCCCAGAGCTCGTAGACATCCTGCCGTACGACGTCAACATCTACTATGCCACCATCAGCCAGAGGGCCGACATCGTTGCGGGAGCTACGTCCATGGCCCGCATAGCTAGCGCGAGCAACAAGCTATCCAACCTCTCGGATGACCTGACGACTTGGATGATCCAGGACCCAACCCTCCAGGACGACTCCTTGATCCTCCCGTTGCTGCGATTGCGCCCCTGGCGCGGAGCCAACACAGACCTTCCTGGCCTCGCGCTTTCGCGCCCCAAGATCCGCGCGGAGGCTATGCAGTTGCTCCTGGCCGGAGTCCGAGACGGGCAGGGCGGGGAGCGACTGATTCCGAGCATCCTGCATGCCGTGAACGAAGAAGAGCTCGACAACCTGGTCCAGGCGGTCACGGAGAGTTCCAACCCCAAGCTGCTGGACGTGCTAGAGACCCGTCTTGCGACGATGGCTCGCCTGAAGGCCGCCCAGCAGCGCTGGTCTGCGGCCTCTTCAAGCACACCGACCAAGCAGGCCGCCATCGGCAAGGTCTTGGCCTTGCTTGAGTCAGGGGACGAGGACGTCCGCGTGGAGGCCATCCTTGGTCTCAGCACCCTCGGCGCCGTCGAGGCCTTGCCAACGCTCATTGGAATCGTTGGCCGCGGGTCGGCACGTGAGAAGGCGGCCGCGAAGGAGTCCTTGACGTTCCTACGGCAGGTCGCCCGGAACCAGGCCTACCAAGACGCGCGCCAGGATCCACGTGGTGGAATCCCCCACCGCCCCGTGGTCGCCCCCCAAAAGGACGGGACCGGCAAGCAGTAGGGCGG
>CAJXRJ010000346.1 GCA_913058555.1 uncultured bacterium | reverse complement strand
TGTGTATAAGAGACAGATAGAAGGTTACGCTAACGCCATCGGTGAAGTTGCTCGTCTGCCCCGGGTTCGCGTCGCGGTACCACGCCTGGAAGTTCCAGGTCTCGCCGCTTTGAACGGCGACAAAGCCTGAGGGTTGCGGGTGGTTGGTGAGGTCGATCGCGAGCTGGAGGCTGCCGGTTGGGCCGGAACCCAAGATCTGGCCGGGGCCAATGTGACGGCCAATGGCGCCGGAGAGGCAGAGGTTTCCGGCGCTGCTTCCCACGGTCGGGATGAATCCCTGCTCGGTGCTGGTGACAAAGAACGCAAACACGTTGGCGGGCAGATCCGTTGCGACGAGCGTCAGGTCGTTGGCCCCGGCGCGGCGCGAGCCGATGGCCTGGATGGCCGCAGGGCTCCCTGTCGAGTTAGGGTTCGCCTGGCAGTACGGAGTGCCGATGTGGCCCATGAGGTTTTCATACCACCGCACATCGCCCGGATTAACCGCGGAGCAGGAGATCGGATCCATGTCCCCATCCCCGTCGAGATCGGCCGCGAAGGCATCCCCTGCCCACCCGAGCGTGGTGTCAATGTTCCGGCGCGAAGAGTAGGTGCCGCCCCCGAGATTCTCGAACCAACTCAGCGTGCCATCGTCCCGGGACGCGCAAAGCACCTCAAGGTCGCCGTCACCATCGAGGTCCGCTGCGTGCACAGAGAAGGCGCCGAGCACTGACGACGACAGGATCCGTGGTGGGCCGAACTGTCCCCCACCGGTGTTTTCGTACCAGGCGACCTTGTCGTCGTTGAGGGATGCGGAGATGAGATCAACGTCTCCATCCGCATCGAGGTCGGCTCCGTGCACGCTGCGTGGGGCAAGCGCGGTGCCCGTCACGACTTGCTTCTGGCCCCATAGGGCGCCGCCGAGGTTCTCGTACCAGGCGATTTCGTTGGCTCCCCGAGCGGCGACGGCCACGTCGATGTCGCCGTCCCCATCCAAGTCTGCGCAGTGCACCTCCGAGGGGTCAGGGGACGCAAGAGAGACCAACTGCCCCGCCTGGAACCCGCCAACACCCGTGTTTTGGTACCAGCGAACAGCATTGTCCCATCGCGACGCCGCCACGACGTCGACGTGCCCATCACTATTGATGTCAGCGGCCTGCACGCTGATGGCGCCCATCGCCTGGGAGTCGATCACGCTACGGGGTCCAAAGACCCCAAGCCCCAAGTTCCTATGCCATGCGATGGTGTTGTCGCCCCGCGACGCACTCGCCACGTCGAGCCAACCGTCGCCATCTAGATCTGCGACAAAGATATCCCTCACCGCGCTGACGCCATTCGCGATGTCTCGCGGCGGCCCAAACTCGCCTTGGCCCAGGTTCTCGTACCAGGCGATTCTGTCGTCCGTCGCATCCGCAGAGATCACGTCTGCGTCGCCATCGCCATCGAGATCCGCGGCAGTGACGGTTGCCACCACAGCGACCTGCACGGTGACGAGGGCCGGATCGCCGAACTGAGCCAGCAAGGCCGGGTTGAGAACCGCAAGGGCGCCGAGAAGGGTCAGCGGTCGGCGGAAGGTAGGGGATTTCATGGCAAAGGAGTGTTGTGTTGGCTGCATCGTGTGACAGCGTTGTCTGAACGGGTTCAGGCTCTCGCCCTTGCCCTCGACGTGGCATGCAGCCCGTCGGGGCGCCCCCAGAACCGCCAACGGCCCGAGATCGTTACGGACGTTCTTGAACTTTCTCCAGGGACGGGCCCAGCAGGTCCCGGAGTTCGCCGAGCTCGTGCGCCGTGAAATCCCGAAAGCTGCTCTCCTCGGCCTTCCGGATGAGACTTTCGTCGTCCAGGGGCCAGATGCGGGCCCGTCCGTCGGTCCCACCCGAGACCACCCGATCTCCGTCGAGACAGGCGATGGACCACACGGGGCCACGGTGGGCCGGCAGCCGGCAGAGGCGCTTCCCCCCTGGCTCCCAGACGATTACGTCCCCGCTCCGGAGCCCAATGCAGAGCCGCCCGCCCCCTGGGGCCATGGCCACCGAGATCGCGTCCCCTCCACAGTCGTGCTGATCGACAATGGTCCCCGCTCGCCAGTCCCAGAGTCGGCAGAGGCCGTCCGAGCACACAGTGGCCACCTGACCGTCGGACGTGAAGATGGCGGACGCTAACCCAGGATGCGGCAGCACGACCGGGGGAAGCCCCGCCTGAACGCTCCATACGGCGCAGTCTCCGCTGGAGTACGAACCGACCACATGCTCCCCGTTCGGCGAGGCCCACAGCGCCCTCAACACCTCGAGGCTCGCGGAGCCCTTCGCACTCGATGGTCGCTCGTTGTCCCCGCCTTCGGGTCTCGCGGGAAGCGTTGCGACCACCTCACCGTCCCCCAAGCGCACGACTTGGAGCCGCCCAACACTCGGCGCGATCACCGCCTGGGACCCTTCCTGGATGGGAACTGCCTGCTGGCGATCTCCGAAGCGCCTCAACAAGCTCCCGTCCAAAGCGTTGACCAGCAGAATATCCGTTCGATCCTGGACGAACAAGCGATCGCGACCGGCCATCGATAGCGGGCGTAGAGTCCCGCCCGATTCGGCCACGGGCCACGAATCCAGGGCGCGGGCATCGGCGCCCCAAACTCGAAGTTGACCATCGTTGCCACCCGTGTAGAGGCGCTTCCCCCCATGCCCGACGACGATGCCCTCGATGCGGCCGCTTGGCTGAATCATGGTGGGCACTGGCCCACCCCGAGCGTCGAAGAGCGCCACCGTTCCATCCCGCGAAGCCGACGCCACGAGGCTCGTCCCCTGAAGAAACTCCGCGTCCCAAACGTAGCCCTCGTGCCCGCGGAAACTCCATCGCAGGCGGCCATCCCTACCGAAGATGCGAACGATCCCGTCACCGCTCGATGTGAGCACAAACTGGCCGTCCCTTGAAACACTCGCGCTGAGAACTCCCCCGCCGTGGCCGCGAAGTCGATCGAGCAGGACCCCGCCATCCCCATCGTGTACCGCCACGCTGCCGTCGCGCGAAGTACTGAGCAGGCGCCCCTCGTCATCAAACGTCACGTGAAGCACCGCATACTCGTGCTCCTTCAGCCATGCAATCTGCGCGCCTTCTCCGTCCCAAAGACCGACCCGTCCGCTATGGGACGCCGTCGCCATGCGACTGCCATCGGAGGAGAACTCGCCGTGACTGACCGTTCCACCGTGGCCATCCAAAGGGGCGTACTCTCCCGTGGGCACCGACCAAAGGCGCGCGCTTCCGTTAACAGAGCACGTGAGCAGCCGGCGCCCATCGGGCGCAAGACGCACGCATGTCATCGCGCCACCGCTTCCTTGAAACTCCCGGATCTGGCTCCACTGCGCTCCGTCGCGCTTCCACAGCCGCGCGACTCCGTCGGTGCTCGCCGTCACAAGCCTCGCCGCATCGAGGGGGTCAAAGGCAACGGACGTCACAGGGGCGCCCACCTCGATGGGTTGGCTGACTTCGGCGTCCGATTGGGCTCCCCCGGAGGCCCCCTCCCCGAGCCTCCAGACACGCGCCGTCCCATCAGTCGACGCCGTGACCATCAGCTCAGGGTTAGACGGAGCGAATGCAAGCTCAACGATCGGACCGCCGTGAAGGAACTCCGCCACTGGCTCTCCATCTAGTCCCCATTGCCGAGCTGTCCCATCCTTGGAGAAGCTGACGAATGACCCTCCATCAGGTACGAGGACGACGCCCAAGACATCGTCACTGTGCCCCTTCAAGGAGGCCGCCTGCTGCATGTTGGCAAGCGCAGCCACCATCGCTGACCGAGTGGACTCGTTGCGCGTGAGGCCGAAGGCTCGCCGGGCCAACAAGAGCGCTTGAATGGGCGAGCGCAGACGTGCCAGCTCGGAGGCCTGAACCAATCCCGAGACGCGAGTACGTCGGAGGGCCGCGGAAGTCGTTCGTTGCTCGCCGCGAATCGCGTCGAGGGCCGTGAGTGAGGCGGCCATCCCCGCGATCAGGAAAAGGAAGATCGCTCCCAACGCCACGGCCAGCCCCGGGCGCCGCCCGCCCCAGCGACGCAATCGGAGCCATGGCCCCGCAGGACGCGCAGCGATCGGGCGCCGCTCACGGATCCTCCGGAGGTCTTCGGCGAGGTCCAGGGCGGTGCCATAGCGGCGGGCCAGATCCTTCTCCATGGCCGTCGCCACCACGACACCCACATCCCGAGGGAACGCGCGGTCCTTGCGCGCAATAGGCACCACGTCCGACTCGAGGATCTTGCGCCGGAGCGCGGCGAGGTTCGGCGCTTCATGGGGACGGCGACCAGTAAAGGCCTCGTACAGCGTGGCGCCCAGTGCATAGACGTCCGCTTGCCTGTCCACTCTTGCGCCAGCGATCTGCTCCGGTGACATGTAGGCAGGCGTTCCGACCATCTCCCCCGATGCCGTGAGGGTCGCCGCGACCTTGCCGCTATCCCGGGCAAGGCCAAAGTCCAATAGAACGGGCTCACCCTCCGGATCGATCATGATGTTGGCAGGCTTCACGTCGCGGTGCACCAGCCCATGCTCGTGCGCGTGATGGAGAGCGAAGGCGAGCTTCTCACCGACCTCGAGCAGACCGGAGACTTCCGTCGAGGTCGTGGCTGGACCCCGGAGAATGCGCTGAGCAAGCGTCTCGCCATCCACGAAGCGCATGGCGAGGTAGGGCACTCCATCCGACTCACCGGCTTCAAAGAGCGCGCAGATACCCGGATGATCGAGGGCGCCCACGGCTTCAATCTCGCGGCGGAAGCGCTCCCGCGCCCGCGCGTAGAGTCGGTGGTCCGGCCGCAGGACCTTCAGTGCCACCAGACGACGCGGGTGCCGTTGCTGCGCCAGGAAGACCTCTCCCATTGCCCCCGCACCGAGGCGCCGCTGAATCGTGAAGGCGCCGATGGTCCGCAACTCATCCGCTGATTCGGCCGGACCTGTCTGGTCCGAGATGAGCCCCGTGCGCACCAGCGGCCCAACAAGGGCGCGAAGTGCCGCGGCGCGGGTTGGATTCGCCGCGCAGACCTGGACGAGAGCTGCGCTGCCCTCCAACGCCCACTGCGCGATCACCTGCGCGACGAGGTCTTCCATGAATTCCTGCTCGCGGTCGGGGTCTTCGCGCATCTCGACTACTATAGCGCGCTCCGTTGCGGCGAAAGACTCACCTGTTCGGAAGTCACCAGAGCTAGTTGGGCATGATCATGAGCGGTGAAGGCAGAACGGACGATTCGCACCGAGACCTGGTGTCCCATGCGGCCACGGGCAATGCCGTGGCCGTCGAGGAGCTGCTCACCGAGCAGCTACCGACCTTGCTCGCCTACCTCCGCCTCCATGCCGGCCCGCTCCTCCGCGGCCGCGAGTCGGTCGCTGACCTCGCCCAATCGGTATGCCGCGAAGTCCTGCAGAACTTGGACGGCTTCGAGTACCGGGGCCAAGCGCCCTTCCGCAAGTGGCTCTACCAAAAGGCGCTGAGCAAGATCATCGAGCGGCAGCGCTATTACCTTGCCGAGAAGCGACACGCTGGACTCGAACGGCCGCTCCAGGATGGTTCGGCTGATGCCCACGACGTCGCCGCCGCGTCCTTCTTCTCACCGAGCCAGGCAGCGATTCGAGCGGAAGATCTCGACCGCCTGGAGGCCGCGTTCGCCCTGTTATCCGAAGAGCATCGACAGGTCATCACACTCTCGCGCATGTTCGGATACTCGCACGCCCAGATCGCGGACGAGATGCAACGCACCGAAGGCGCCGCGCGTGTCCTGCTGCATCGCGCGCTCTCGAAACTCGCGTGGCACATGCACGCTGCCGGTGGAGATGGAGGTGCCGGTGGCGCCACGGGCGACGTGGACGTGTAAGAGAAGGAGCGACTGCCCGGCCCTCCCTCTCTGGGGCGAGGCCCTTTCCATGGCGTTCCAATCAAATCAGACACTGGCTGCCAATGCACCCCTTGACCGAAGCGGCCCTTACAGCGGGGCGCCAAAGATTGACAAGGCAGTTCGGTTGAGAGGCACATCCGTCGAGGGAAAGATCCCTTCGCTCAAAGACACTCGCCCCGAATCAACCGCGTCAAAACGGGCAGGCACACCCAACGCATTCACAACGGCTCCCTCATTGGAAAGTCACCACGACGGCATCCGTGAAGTTGCTGGTCGGCCCCGGGTTGGTATCTCGATACCACGCTTGGAAGTACCACGTCTCGCCGGCGGCAATCATCTCCAAACCGCTTGGTGTTGGCGTACGCGCCAGCTCGAGCTGCAGCGCCGCCACGCCGTCGGAACCACTGTCGAACAGACTTCCCGCATACCGACCGATGGCGCCGCCAAGGCACAGGTGACCTTGACTGCCGCCTGGGTTGGCAGTGAAGCCCGCACTGAGTGAATTCAGGAAGTACCCCACCGAATGCGAAGGCAAACCCGTCGCGCGGAGCAGGGCGTATCCTTGAACGGCCGCTCCAGGGAATCCCTGGGCCGTGATCCTCGCGGGCGATCCGGTGGAGTTAGGCGCAGCCGCGGCACAGTAGGGCGAGCCGATCGCATCGTCATAGATCTCAACGATGCTATCCATCCCATAGGAACGGGGCCCTGGGCAGAAGAAGGCTCTCGTCCCAAGGACTGCTCCTGTGAGGGACCTGCGTTCAGTGGGAAGTGCCCCGACCGACCATCTGCCGGTTGCCGTGTCGAGGATGTCCACGCGGGACTCTGCGACAGAGGGAGATCCGCCCGCAAACAAGACCTTCGATCCGACGGCCACCATCGCTGAGAATTGCCGCGCCGTCGGCATGAGTGTCGACCACCAGGTCCCGGTGGACCCATCGTACACATCGACCTCTCTCAAGAAAGGACTCGCAAAGACGGCTTTGGACCCGGTCGACACAGACTCAGAGGCCCACGCCACCGTGGGAAGGGACATCGCCGTCCAGGCTCCGGTCGCATCGTCATAGACCTCGATCGAGGACCCGGAACTAATGAAAGCCCTGCTCCCAATGCTCGTGATCGACTCTGCACCTGGCAACGACGAGGATACGACGCTCCACACTCCTGTTGCATCGTCGTAGACGTCAAGAGTTGACGAGTCCCACGACCCGAATAGAACTTTCGCCCCGACGGTCGCCGCCTGACATTCGCGCCGCGCAACGGACAATGGCGGCCCACTCGACAGGCTCCCAGTGGCGTCGTCGTAGATCATCACGGCGTCACTTGGACAGATGAATCCGCACCCGCCGAAGGCGCCGCCTGCGATGAGGACTTTGGATCCCACCGCTGCGATCCCCGCCCACGAGCCAATGGGCACTGACGGATTGGAACTCGACTGGACCACAGCCCAAGCATCCGTTTGGCCGTCGTAGACTTGGATCTTGTATGGCCAAGCCCCGTCCCACTCATCCGCAACGACAACTTTGTCCCCAACGTTGACCGCAGACGCCGAGAACGGGGCTAGCGGCAGCGAGGGCCCCATGGACCATTGCCCAAATGCGTGACAAGCCGTCAGGAGAGCTGGCAATGTGCGGAGGAGGATCTTCATGGTTGATTCGGCCAGGTCCGAGGAAAAGGGGGGAGAGCAGGGGGCGGTTGACGCCAGGTAGCGCGAAGGGCGCGTTCGGTGATGGTCAGGATTTGCACGAATCCCCGCCGATCCCCCTTGGGTGGTCGCAGAATCCGCCATGCTGCTACTGCCCTCGACCTGCCGCCGAAGGACCTCCCGCCAGTCACTCCCAACGACCGCCCAAAGACAACGTGACCGACCCGAGCCGAATCACCCAGCTGCTGCAGCGCCACGACCCGCAGTCAGCGGCCGAGCTCTTGCCGCTGGTCTATGACCAACTCTGTGTCTTGGCTCGGGCGCGTATCTGTCTCTTATACACATCTCCGAGCCCACGAGACTAG
>CAJXRJ010000345.1 GCA_913058555.1 uncultured bacterium | reverse complement strand
ATGTGTATAAGAGACAGCACTTGGCTCGACGATGACCTCCCATGGGAGGCCCGTGACGAGGACGAATTGGACCTTGGCGAGCGTGCGACCAGTGAAGGGGAGCGGCGATGAGCGATTCCACGCAACCGGACCTTGAGTCACTCGTGGCCGTCCATGGGGGAGTGGCCTTCGGCATTCCGAGCACCGGGGGCGCCATGCCCCTGCGCGCGGGGGACCCGCGCCTGAACATCGTTCTCTCGGACGTGCAGCTCCACGCGGGCCGGATCCGCGGGGGCGAGCTCTTCGCCGCCTTGGCGGGTCACCGTGTCGACGGCTGGCGCTACGCACCGGATGCCTTGGAGCGCGGCGCCTCCGTGGTCCTGAGCGCCCCAGACCGTTCCATCGAGGCCCTGCGCCGCAGGGCCGCTCGCTCTGGCCTCGACCTCTCCACCCGCGTTCTCTGGGTCCACCCCCGGGCCCGTGAGATCGCGGGCGAAGTGGCAGCGGACGTGCACGGCCACCCGGTCGAGTCCCTGGCGATGGCCGGCGTCACGGGCACGAACGGCAAGACGTCGGTGTGTCACATCGCCAGTCAACTCCTGGAGGGCAGCGGCATGCGGCCCGCGGTCATCGGCACCGCGGGGCACCGTCTGATGTCGGGGCGTGGCATGGTGCAGCTGTCCGCGGTCAACACGACTCCCGATGCCACCGAACTCCATCGTCTGTTCGGCCGCCACCTGGCGGCGGGCGGCGACTCGGCGCTGATGGAGGTGAGCTCCCATGGGCTCGTCCAAGGACGGCTGGCGGGGATCAAGCTGCGGGCGGCAGCCTTCACCAACCTGACCCGCGAGCACCTCGACTACCACGGCACGATGGAGGACTACCTCCTCGCCAAAGCGCGCATTTGGGACTGTCTGGAGCCCGGCGGCGTTGCGGTGATCTTCGGGCACTCCGAGAGCTCACGCAAGATGCGCCAGCTGGCCATGGACGCGGGCGCCCGGGTGGTGACCGTCGACGCGGAGCGCGGCGCGGACCTGATGGCGCGGAACATCGAGCGTTCAAGGGGAGGCGCGAGCTTCGAGCTAGTCGGCATGGGCATCCCCGCCCGGCGGGTGACCCTGCCCCTGCGCGGTGACCACAACATCGAGAACGCCCTCGTCGCCGCGGCGCTGGCTCGATCCCTGGGCGTCGGCGCGGACGCGGTGGCCCACGGTCTCGCGTCCATCGCCTCGCCCCCCGGGCGACTCGAGCGCGTGAGCGATCCCTCGGCCCGGGGCGACGGGGCGATCGACGTTTTGGTCGACTACGCCCACAGCCCGGACGCCATCGAACGCGTCCTGGGATCTCTACGGATGGACATCGAAGCCTCCGAGAGCGTGGACGCGCGGCTCATCTGCGTCTTTGGGTGCGGCGGGGACCGCGACCGCGGGAAGCGCGAGCCCATGGGCCGCGCCGCGGGGCGCATCGCCGACGTCTCCATCGTGACCAGTGACAATCCCCGGAGCGAAGACCCCTCGGCCATCGCGAACGCCGTCGTGCGGGGCATCGACCAGGAGTCGGGGCGCCGGATCGTCGAGCTCGATCGGCGCCGCGCCATTGAGCGGGCCCTCGAAATCGCCCGGCCTGGGGATGTGGTCCTGATCGCGGGCAAGGGGCACGAGAACACTCAGACCATTGGCGACGCGGCCCTTCCCTTTGACGACCGGGTCGTCGCGGAAGAGCTCCTGCGCGCCAAGGCCAACGGGAGGAACGCATGATCACCCTTCGTGTCCAAGAAGCCATCGACGCGGTCCCCGCTGCCTGGGTGAGCGTGCCGAATCCCAGCGGGCGTATCCGCAGCATCTCCACGGATACCCGCCACATCGAGCGGGGGAGCCTCTTCGTTGGGATCGTCGGGGATCAGTTCAACGGGGCCCACTTCGCTGCGGAGGCGGTGCGCCAGGGTGCGATCGCGGTGATCGTGCAGGACAGCCCCGAGGCCCGCGAGGAGCTGGCTCGCCTCGAGGCCGCCAAAAAAGCCGCTGTCGCCGTCGTGCCGGACTCGCGTGCTGCTCTGGCGGAGCTCGCGAAGTTCGTGCGTGGGCGCCTGGACGCCCAGGTCATCGCCGTCACCGGCTCCTGCGGGAAGACGTCGACGAAGGCCATCCTCGCCGAGCTCTTGGCGGCGGAGCATCCCGTCATTTCCAGCCCCGCGTCATTCAACAACGACATCGGAGTGCCCCGCACGATCTTCCTGGCGGACGAGCGCACCGAGGCTTTGGTCGTCGAGATCGGCACGAACGGTCCCGGGGAGATCGCTTCCCTCGCCGCGATCGCCCGTCCCCATGTGGCCCTCGTGACCAACGTTGGTCGCTCGCACCTCGAGGGGCTTGGCTCCATCGAAGGTGTCGCCCGGGAAAAGGGTGAGCTGATCGCGAGCCTCGAGGGCGTGAAGGGCGGAATCGCGGTCGTGAACCTTGATTGCCCCCGCACGCCACACCTGCTGCGGCGGGTGCCCAAGACCACCAAAGCCTGGACGGTCTCCGCCGAGGGAGACACCCGGGCGGCTCTCTATGCCACGGACGTGCGCATGGGCCCGGATGGCATGCGATTCCGCTTTGGGGGGGAACTCGCCACCGATCCCGCCATGGGGGGCGAGATCTTCGTATCGCTCCTCGGGCGACATGCGGTCGCCAACGCCCTCATGGGCGTGGCCACGCTCCGTGCATTGGAGGTGCCCCTTGGGAGCTGCATCGATCGGCTGGCCGCGCTGCGCCCAGAGCCCCATCGGATGGCCCCGCGCGAAACGGCCGGCGTGCACGTCATCGACGATACCTACAACGCCAACCCCGAATCGTTGGCGTCTGCGGTCGAAGTCCTCGCCAACCTCACCAACCCCAGCGGAGCCGGCCGGCGCGTGCTCGTGCTCGGGCCGATGGGGGAGCTGGGTCCGGAGACCCTGGAGCTTCACCGGGCCGCCGGCGACTCTGCCCGCAGGGCGGGGGTGACTGACTTCGTCCTCGTGGGCGGCCCTGGGATGGCCTCATCCGGGAAGGACCCACGTCTGCAGGCGTTTGCCGAAGGCGCGGTTGCCGTAGACGTGGCCGCCGGGTCCACGGCCCCCGATGGGAAGACCGCGGACGTCCATTTTGCTCCTACGTTCGAGGGCGCAGCGACGCTCTTGACCAGTGGGGCACGGCCCCTTCTGCAAGGCGATGTGGTCCTCTGTAAGGCCAGCCGCGCCGCGAAGTTGGAGCGATTGGTCGAATTGCTGGGCGTGCGACTGGATGCCCGCAGTTCCGGGGCAAGTCCCATGCAGGCCCCGCCGAAGGGCAAGGAGGTGCACACGTGATCCCCGACCTCCTTCATGGCACTCCGGGCTTTGAATGGCTCGAGTCCATTTCGTTCAGGGCGGCCATGGCCGCCTTTACGGCTTTCCTGCTCGCCCTCCTCGGCGGCGGGCCAGCGATCGCGTGGCTCCGCAGCCACCGCGTCGGGGAGAACACCTCCAAGACGGACGCGCCCGAGCTGGCGCGCCGCGCAGAGGAGTCCGGCAAGAACCGCACGCCCACGATGGGCGGCAGCTTCCTCATCGCGTCCCTTGTGATCAGCGTGCTGCTGTGGTGTGACGTAGGGAACCTGCAGGTCGTCCTCGGGCTCGTGCTCGTGGCTGGCCTGAGCGCCGTCGGGTTTGTCGATGACTACCTGAAGCTGGCCGTGCCGGGCTCGAGCGGGCTTTCCGCCAAAGCCAAGCTGGGGGGGCAGACCATCGCGACGCTCTTCGTGGTGGTGGGTTTTGCCTGGTACGCCCACGCATCGGGCCGGTTTTCGCTGCTCGACGTTCATCCCCCGTTCCTCAAGGACGTGGAGATCCCCCTCGGGGGCACGATCCTCGGAACGCTTGTGTTCATCGCGTTTGGCTGGCTCGTGATCGCCGGCACTTCCAACGCCACCAACATCACGGACGGCATGGATGGGCTGTTGGCGGGGTGCGTGATCCTCTCAGGGTCGGCCCTGGCGGTCTTTTGCTACGTCACGGGCCGTTCGGATTGGACGTTCTATCTGGACCTGCCCTACATCCCTGAGGCCGCTGAGATGGCCGTGATGGGGGCGGCCTTGGTCGGAGCTTCGCTGGGCTTCCTCTACCACAACGCCTACCCCGCCGACGTCTTCATGGGCGACTCAGGCTCCCTGCCCATTGGCGGGCTGCTGGCCTGGATGGCGGTGGTGGCCAAGCAGGAGCTGGTGCTGCCGCTGCTCGGATTCGTGTTCTTCGCCGAGCTCGGGTCCAGCGCCCTCCAGCGGTTCTGGTACCGCCGAACCGGGGGCAAGCGACTCTTCACGATGGCGCCCATCCACCATGGGCTACAGACCACGGGCGGGATCTTCCGCCCCGGGAAGAAGGAATGGCACGAGGTGAAGATCGTCATCCGTGCGTGGATCGTGGCGGCCGTTTGCGCCATGGCGAGCCTGGCCCTGATGAGGCTCCGCTGATGGCATCCCGTGCCGCAAGGAGCCCGCAGGAAGCGGGCCGTGGCGCGCGCCTCATGCGCGCAGCGACGGAGTGGGTCTCGAGCGCGGGAAGCCGCGCCAGGGACGCTCACCCTGCGGGACCACGGAACGCTCTCCTGTGCACGACGCTCGCGCTCGTTGGTTTCGGGATGCTGATTCAGCTCTCCCACGCCGCAACGACCCTGCCGGCGGAGGCCTATCGGAGCGAGATGGCCCAGCAGGTTCTCTTCCGGCTGATCGGCATCGGGCTCTTGATCGCCGGCATGGCCCTCGGCCCCCGGCGCATCGAGCGCGTCATTCCCGCGGCGACGGTCGGCGCCTTTGCGCTGCTTGTGCTGTGCTTTGTCCCGGGATTCGAACAACCCCTCAACGGGTCGCACCGCTGGATCAAGATCTTCGGCAAGGGGCCATCGATTCAGTCCTCTGAGATCGCACGGGTGATCTTGGTGCTCTGGGTCGCCCGGCGCTGTGCCCTGCTTGAGGACGGCCTCGGGGACCTGCGCCGCGGATTTATCCCGGCACTGGCCGTGGGGCTCGTGGCTGCGTTCCTGATCTTCCGTGAGCCGGACCTCGGAGGCGCCCTGCTATTCCTCATGTGCTTCGGAGCGACGCTCTACGTGGGCGGCGCCCGCGTGCGACACGTCGGTCTGGTGGGGGCGGTCGCTGCGATCCTGCTCCTGGCAGCGCTCCAGTTCTTCGGCCACGTCCGTGAGCGGTTCGCCGTTTGGGCCGGGGAAGCGACGAACAGCCAGGTCACCCGGGCCGCAGAGGCGATGGCTTCGGGGGACATGTTCGGGGTCGGCTACACCCACGGTGGTTTCCGAAACGCCGGCCTCCAATACATGCAGACCGACTACGCCTTCGCATTTGTGGGGGAGGAGTTCGGCCTGTTCGGGGGGTGCGTCGTCGTGGGGCTCTTTGCGGCCTTCGTTTGGCATTCCCTGCGCCTGATTCTCTGCATCAAAGACCGCTTTGCGGCCCTCGCCGCCTTCGGGCTGACCACCTCGGTCTCCCTGCAGGCCCTCATTCATCTCCAGGTCGTCACCGGCCTGGCGCCCCCCAAGGGCATGGCCCTTCCCTTTCTCTCCGACGGAGGCAGCGCCCTTTTGGCCGCGTGCCTCGCCGTCGGTCTGGCCCTCGGGGCGGCACGCCCCGTTACTGGGCTGGCTCCTGAGCTGGCATCCGAGCCGGTCTGATGACCCTGCAATCCATGAAACCCACCGAACGTTACGCCGCCGTCGCACTTCTCTTGCTTGTTGCCCTCGTCATTGTGGTGGGCTTTTGGGACACCGGGGAGCCGGACCAGAAGCCCGTCGGGGACGAGATCTTGGCCGGTCGCGACGCGGTACGCGTGGAAGAGTCTGCCCGGCCCCAGTCGCGTGGCGAAGGCCAAGGGCAGCGACCTGGCCGTCAAGGGGGCGCTCAGCGGCCTTCTGGCTCCGTGCCACTCTCCGGTTCGACCGGCGCGGAAGGCAAGGTGGATAAGGTCACGACCCGGCAGTTGTCCTCGGCGAATCACCGGGTGACGCCCGGTGCCCCGGGGGAGCAGGATCGAGGGGGTCCCGCCACGGTGCGCGTGGAAAAGCACACGAAGGTCGCGCAATCTCCCGACCAGCTCGCTGGGACCATGCGTCCTGGGAAACGCCGGGGTGGTTCGGACTTCGACGTGTCGTTCGGCGACGTCGCGAGGGGGACCGCCGACGAAATCGTGCCGTCTGGACCGTTCTTGTCGCGCACGCAGCCCAAGAAAACCCGTGAGCCGGTAACGGACGACCGCGCGACCCGACTGGCCGCAAAGACGTCCGTCGAAGTCGCGAGCACGCGCAAGAAAGAGGCCCTGGAGCTCAAGAAAGCGGCCAGCGACCCCACACTCCAGTCGTACAAGGTGAAGAGCGGGGACGCCCTGATCCGGATCGCAAAGCGTGAATGTGGAAGCGATCAAGCGGTTGCTGAAATCGTTCGCTTGAACGGCCTTGTCGATAGCGACATCATCTTTGCAGGCATGGTCTTAAAGCTCCCGTCACGCGCGTCCACTGAGGCGAAGATTGCTTCGTCGAAGAAGACGTCTGCGCCGAAGGTTGCCTCATCGTCCGGCGCCTCTTCCTCCGGCACAGGCGCCCGGGCTTCGAACGGTCCAGCCATGAAGGCTGGCCGCCGTAAGATCCGAATCCAAAGCGGCGACGTCCTCGGGACCGTCCTTGAGCGGGAACTCGGGACCTACGTCCGATCGATCGCCCTCGTCCGCGAGCTGAACCCCGGCCTCGACCCGGGGTACGTCCAGGTGGGCCAAGAGATCCTCCTGCCGGCCCGCTCTGAGGTGCCAAAGGGCAAAGGATCGAAGACTCCTTCCCGCGCTGTTCCGGCCTCAGCGAGGCGCACCGCCAACGCCCCGCGCCTCGCCGCGAACACCGCATCGACGTCCCGCGCTGGACGCAACTCGAACAGCAAGTACATCGTCCGATGACCAAACGTTTTCGACTCGGCCTTTTCTTGGCCCTGGCCGCAGCTGTCGGCCTCCACCTCCGGCCGTGCCTCTGGTGTCTCGTGGCGGACGACGTTGAAACCGTCGCGTCCGGTTTCGCTTCGGAGGCTCCCACCGAAGCCCTTCCCGGGCCAGGCGGCGAATCTGATCTTGCGGAGTCTGCTCAGGAAGGTCCCGGCCGTCGGAGCGGGGCGTTCGCCATGGCCGTCAGCTCCACGCTTCGGCGACCCTCGATCCGAGCCATGGCCTCTCCTCCGGTCCGGATGGGATACGCAGGTCGCTCGACGTCCACCGTGCTGCCCGCGTCGTTCCAGGCGGCCGGGTTCCTGACCTCTAAGGGCGCGCGCTAGGGCGTTCATGGTCCACGCAGACGGATCGATGGCGCTGCCTCCCTACGAGGTTCCAAGGGTCGCCCCCCCAGCCCCTCCGGGTGGGGCCGCGGCGGCCTCAGGCGAGCACGGGTCCGTAGAAGGCGCTGGCCCGCTGGCCGCTGAGGGGGCTCCGCGGCAGCACGTGGGTCCTTTGCGTCTGGCCATCGCCGGCGGTGGCACCGGTGGGCACGTCGTGCCGGGCCTGCACCTCCTCGACGCCCTTCGTAGCTCCGAGCGTCAAGCGTCGGGCGAGTCCCTGGAGCTCGACGACTTGCTCTGGTTCCATAGCGGTCGCCGGGCGGAGTCGCGCTGCCTTGCGGACCTGGACCACCACCCCGCAGCCCCTCGGCTCGAGCGCGTTGTGCTCGAGCTTGAGCCGGACGGCGGCGGCGCGCCGACGCTGCCGCGTCTTGGGCGCCGCATGATCCCCGCCTTCCTGCGGGCCCGGCGCGCCATGTCCCGGCACCGCAGCCAGGTGCTCCTCGGGCTCGGCGGCTTCACGACGGCACCGGCGGCCAGGGCCGCCCGCAGCC
>CAJXRJ010000344.1 GCA_913058555.1 uncultured bacterium | reverse complement strand
ACGAGATCATGCCTAGTCTCGTGGGCTCGGAGATGTGTATAAGAGACAGGAGGAGAAGGGAGAGAATCATGGGGACCGAGATCTCGTGAAAACGAAAAAGGGAGGCCAGAAGGGGAGCCTCGTCGGCGGGGGGGGGTCGATCTACCGGAAGGGCGCCGACAAGACCACCGTTGCCTTGGGGGACGATACGGGAAGGAGTGCATTCAGCCCTTGCCCATCTACTTGGACCTTCAGGTCAGAGCGTATCAACTCCGCAAGGGCTGACAGGCTGTAGGGGGCCTGGACGAAGACTGGGGGTGTTGGCGCGCCGTTAACGATCTTTGATGCGCCAGGGTAAAAGGGTCCAAACGCCACAGTGTCGCCCGCCTGAAGGGGCGTTACAGCGGCCTGGAAACGCTGGGATTGATCGAGGCTGACCTCGCTTGCGAAGTCCAAAGATTCTCGTTTCAGATGGGTGTCCGCTGCGGCGCGCCCCACGAGCGCCGCGAGGGCCAACCCCGAGAAGGTGATGCCGATCCCAGAGAAATAACCGTGTGCCCATCCTGCGCCGATGCTGATGCCAACCAGGGTCGCGAGGCTCGGGACGAGGGCGATGGCGTACCACTCGTGCACACGGCCGGAGAACGAGGTGATGAGCAGGGCGAGCACCGCCCACGCAACGGGCACCCAAAGGGCGCGCCCTGTGGCGCCGGCGAGTCCCCACGTACGGAAAAGTACGAAGCCCACCAGGAGGCCCGCTGCCAAGAGGCTGCCCGGCATCAGTGCGCGGCCCATGGCGCTGGCTGTATTCGCGGCCGCGGTGAACGTGAATGCTCCGGATTCTGTGTGCCCACCGAGTTCACCCAGGACGGCGAAACGCGCGATGATCGCAAGGAGAAGGGCGCCAGCGGGAACGGCGCACGCGAGGAGCGCCTCCCTGGGGGAGGTGTCCTCGCGCGCCAGGGTCGCAGCGAAGATGAGCGGCACGGCGATGACGCCCGTCTCCTTTGAGAGGACCGCCGCCAGGGTCGCAAGGCCCAGGGCCCAGGGTTTCGCGCCGCTGTAGGCCAGGTAGACACCCAGGGCCATGAACGCGGCGCAGAGCCCGTCAGCACGCCGCGGGGCGAAGGGAATGATGTCGAGCTGGGATGGGTGGCCGACGTAAACGAGGGACGCGGCGAGGCCCGCAAAGAGCCAGCTCCATCGGGCCCTACCCGTGCTTTGGCCGAGGCGTTCGGCGATCGTCGAACAAAGGAGCCCGAGGCCCATGGCGGCGAGGGCGCAGGCGAAGAGGTCGACGGGGCGGAGGGCCGTGCCACTGACGATCCCTGCGCCGGTTGGGGGGCTGGCGAGGAAGCTGAGCGACGTCAGGGGACGATAGAAGCGGCCGTCCGGGTAGCGGCCGCCCATGAGCTCGTCTGTGAAGCAGGAGATGACTCCGCCGCCGTCCGCGTGCACGCTCGCAAGCAGTGGATACGCGTCCCAACCCACGGGGCCATCCGCTGCTACCGAGCCGTATAGCAGCCACGCGGCGGCGTACGCCACGGCGAAAAAGATCAGGCCGCGGGCCCATGTGGGTGGAGCTGGCCTCGGGTCGCTATTTGCCATAACCGATCTCGGATATGCGGCTCCTCACGGCCCCCGATTCCCCTGCGCGGTTGCGGCCCCGGAAGGCCTCCGCGGTGGGGACGAGGCTCTCGTCCTCCTCGTCGTTGATGCGTGCAGGCCCGTGGCCCCCCTCGAAGGCGGAAGGTTGGGGGTCACCCCCAAAGCTCCGCGGGATTGGCTCTCCCAAAGCATGCAGCACCATCGGCGCGATGTCCTCTAGGCGTAGCCGCGTTCGCTCAGCGGCGGGGAGTACGTGATTTCCCGAGAGGACCCAAATGCCATCGAGGGCGTGGTCGGGGAAGGGAGCCGGTTCGCCGGGTCCGACGGCGGGGCCAAAGAGGCTCGCGACGCAGCGGACGTCCGGGCGCAGCTCCACGATGAGGTCAGGCACGATCGATTCGGCAAAGGGGCCGGGGTAGAGCTCGGCTCCCCTGTGGACCGCCAGGACGACCGGCATCCCTTGGGGGAACTCGACGCGCCGCAGGTCCTTTTCGATGGCGTCCATCAGTGCGGCCTTGTCGGCTTTCGTCACTTGGCCCTTTGGCTCGCGGCCCATGAGGTTCAGCCGGATGCCGCCGAACGGCCCCTCGGCGGCGTCCGCGAAGGCCTGGGTTTGCTCGAGATCCAGAAGAGCGATGCGCTGGGCGCGCTCCGTCGCCTTCATCTCAGACAGGTTGCCCCCCGCGGACCCATTCAGGGTCGCGTCCGGCCTCAGGGCCGCATAGCCCTTGTCGATGAGCCAGCGGTGCAAGTTGAGGTTCATCGAGTACTGCGCGAAACCATGGTCCGAGATCACCATGACGACGGTGTCGTCGCCGGCGGCCTCGATGAGCTTGCCGAGGATTTCGTCGAGCCTCTTGAGAGTCCAGGTGATCTCGGGTCCGTCCAGGCGAAGGCTCGGGCGATGGCAGAGGACATCGAGGGACTTGAAGACGAACATGGAGAGCGACCAGTCAGGCATCTCTGCGAGTCGAAGGAGCTCTGCCTCCTTGAGGTCGAGCTGGCGCTTGACCGTGTCCATGTTGGCCAGCTCGTTCTGACGCCAGATGCCAAGATCGGGGATGAACCCCGCTTCTCGCAGGCGGTTCGCCGTTCCTTCGGGGTGTGCGTAGTCCGCGTCGAAGGGGCTCAGCATCCCGCTGACCATGGTTCCGTTGATGGGCTCCGCCGGGTAGGTAACAGGGACCCCAAAAACGTTCACGCGGCGCCCCCGCTCGGACAGGATGCGCCAGATCGGTGGGGACGCCACGTCCATCGAGGACACGAGCTGCGCGTCGTAGGTGCCTTCGATGGGCCGGAAGAACGAGTACACGCCGTGCTCTCCCGGTCCCTTGCCCGTGGCGATCGTGGGCCAGGCCGCGCTGCTGATGGGGATCTTCGTGGACTCCAGCTCAGCGCTGCGCCCGTTGGCGATGAGGGCCGCGAGGTGGGGCAGCTCGCCGCGCTCCAGGAGCGGATCGATGAGGTCGAAGGTCGCTCCGTCCCAGCCCACGAGCAAGACGCGCCGGGCCTTAGGCTCGGGGTCACTGCATCCTGGCGTCGCGATGACGGCCATCGCCCACGCGAATGCCGCGAGCCATTGACTGGCCGCGGACAGTGCGGCCCGGGGGCCCCTTCGGTTTCGATGGCCCACGGGGGCCTTGTGGTCCTGATTCAGCACCCGGGGAGTGTAGGCGGGGAATCCCATATCGGTGGCTCGCAGTGGGGACTGAGGGCCGTACGTTGTGGTCGGACCGCCATTACAGCCCCCCCAAGAGCCCGTTGAATCACCCTCAGTCCACCCAGCCAGCCTCCCAAGGCGATGCCGTGAGTTCCGTTGAAGCCCGTCCCGGGCGACTCCTGGGAGCATCTTTGCCCTTGTTGGGGCTCCTCGCCGTGCTCGGCGGCTGCGCCGACGCCGTGGACCTGGGGCGGATCCCCCCGCCGGTGATCCTGATCTCCCTCGACACGGTGCGCGCGGACACGCTCTCGTGTTACGGCGGGCCAGAGGGGGCAACGCCGCGTCTCGATGAGTTCGCGTCCAGCGCGGTTCGTTTTGAGACGTGTATTGCCTCTGCGCCCTGGACGCTTCCATCCCACGCGTCGATGTTCACCGGGCTCTATCCCCTCGAGCACAGCGCCCATTCCTTCTTGCCGGGGCCAGGGCACCAGGGGGACAACGTCTTTGCGCTGCACCCGCGCTTTGAAACCCTGGCGGAGGCACTCGGGGCCCGGGGCTACGCCACGGCAGGGATCGTCGCGAACTCCATCTACCTGCGGCCCGGGCTCGGCCTCGACGCTGGTTTTCAGACCTGGGATGTGCGCCGCCAACCCGGTGCCAAGGTCACGGACAGGGCCCTCGCGTGGCTCGACGAGACCGATGGTGGCGACCCCGCCAGGCCGCGTTTCCTCTTCGTGAACTACCTCGACGCCCATCGACCGTACGCGACCCTCGACCCGAACGATCGGCCGCGGGAGGCGCTGGATGCGTTGATCGACCAGGTCATGGTGCGTGGGGATGAGCCTGGTGAGCTGGGCGCGCGCGTGCGACAGATGCATCAGGGCGCCGTGAGACAACTCGACGTCGAAGTCGGGCGTTTGCTCGATGGGTTGAAGGAGCGTGGGCTTTTCGACTCCGCGATCATCGTCATCACGTCCGATCACGGAGAGGCGTTTGGGGCCCACGGAACCGTCGAACATTCCAAGGACCTCTACGAGGAACTCGTGCGGGTCCCGCTCCTCGTGAAAGGGCCGCTTCAGAACGTCGGGAGCGAGTCGAAAGTGCCGGCGTCCTCGGTCGATGTGCCGGGATTGATCGCGGGGCACCTGGCGGGAACGGACGCTGAGTCCGCGGCCGGCCTCTTCTCGAGGCTGCCGGGGAACCACGTCCTCCTCAGCGAGAATCACTTCAGCCGTATCGGGGATCTCCTGCGCTACGGGGACCGCTATCACCGCGAACGGCGCGCCATCTACGACGGAGACCTGAAGTTGATCATCGACTCCCGCGGGAACCACGAGCTCTACGACCTGAGCGTTGATCCCGGGGAGACGAAGAACCTCGCGGGGGAACGTGCCATGGATCTGGACCGCCTGCTCGGCGCGGATGCGGCCTTCGCCGCGAAGCGACGCTATGAGGGGGAGCGGGCCCTCCCCGGGAAGCTCTCGGCGCTGGAGATGGCAGAGCTCGGGCACCTTGGTTATGGACCGGGGAGGGAAACCCCCAAGGAGCCGAAAGATGATTAGTTCCATCTGGTCGCGCGGCTTTTGGGCGCCTTGTGTGCTGTCCCTGGCGGCCTGCGGCGACAAGCCGGCGCCGCCCCTGCCCAACGTCATCATCCTGTCCCTCGACACGGTCCGGGCGGATCGCTTCAGTTGCTACGGGGCCCCGGCGGGTGCGACGCCGCGCATGGACGCGTTCGCGGCCAAGGCGGATCGATACGCATCCTGCACGTCTTCGTCGTCGTGGACGCTCCCGTCCCACGCCTCCATGTTCACCGGCCTCTTTCCGTTTGAGCATGGCTCCCACGGTTTCGAGGTGGACGGGATGATCGACAACGTGCATCCCCTGCACCCGGACCACGTGACCTTCGCCGAGGAGCTCGGCTCGTTCGGCTACGACACGGCTGCCTTTGTGGCGAACAACGTCTACCTGGCCAAGCGTTACGGCATGGACCAGGGCTTCGATACCTACGAGGTGCACCACGAGCGTGCCGCCCAAGTGATGTCGAGGGCCCTCGATCATGTGGACGGAGTGATCGCCAAGGGCACCGGGCAGCCGCTCTTGCTTTTCGTCAACGTCATGGACGCGCACCGGCCCTACGCGGCGTACTCCGACGAGGAGCTCGCGGCCTTGCCGAAGGATCAGAACCCAAACGGGCTCCTCGAGGACCTCTGCAAGCAGGTCATGAACCGGGGAGAGGCGCCCGGTGAACTGGGGGACCGTGTGTCCGAGCTGTACAGTCGCGCGATCCACCGTCTCGACGGGGAAGTGGGCGCTTACCTCGACGCCCTCGAGGAGAGGGGGGTGCTCGACAACGCCGTTGTCATCATCACCTCCGACCACGGCGAGGCTTTTGGGACCCACGGCATCGTGGAGCACGCCAAGGACGTCTACGAACCCCTTGTGGCCGTGCCTCTGATCGTGCGCTATCCGGATCAGAAGCAGGGCCGAGTCATCGAGGAACGCGCGTCGTCGGTGGACGTGCCGGGCCTCATCGCCAAGGGCCTTTCCGGCCACGCGGGAGGCGTGACCCGGGTGACGTTCCCAAGGGTCCCGGGAACCCATCCTGTGGTCTCGGAGCTTCACTTCGCCCGGCCCCGGGACATCGTGCTCTACAAAGCGCAGTTTCAGCACGAGCGCACGGCGCTTCGGGAGGGCGATATGAAGCTCATTCTCGGTGGCCCTGAGGTGCAGCTGTTCGACTTGGCGGAGGACCCCGGCGAGCTCGCCAATATCGCCCCCAAGCGGCCGGATCTGGTCACTGCGATGACCGCCGCACTGGATCAGTTCATCGTCCGCAACCGCTACACCGGGGAGCGCTTGCAGCCACGTGCTCTATCGGACGCGGCGACCAAGGCGATGAGCGCCCTGGGCTACGGCCCCGGGGGCAAGTCCAAGGCGCCTGGGGACGAGGACGACGGGCCGCGATAGCGCACCCAGACGACCATCGCCGCGGCCACGATCCCAAGGCCAACAACGAGGGCCCACCAAACGTGCTCGAGGTTTCCCCCCCGGCGTAGGACAAACCACGCTGCGGTGGGGAGGGCGATGACCCACCACGCGATGAAGTTGAAGACTGCGGGCGGCACGGTCTTGCCCGCGCCGCGCAGGATCCCCGAACCCACGACCTGCAGGCCGTCGAAGATCTGGAAGGCCGCAGCGATCGGCAGGACGGCCGCCGCAAGCGCCAACGCGGCGGGGTCTTCGAGGTAGATGTGGGGGAGGTGGTTCCGCCCGAGAAGCAGCACTCCTCCGAGCAGGGCCATGACGCCGCCGCCCATCCAAAGGGCCGCGTACGCGCTGAGCTGCGCCTCATGGGGGCGCCGCTCGCCGATCAAGTTGCCCACCCGCGTCGTGGCGGCAAGGGCCACGCCCAGGGGGATCATGAACGTCAGGCTGGCGAGGTTGATCGCGGCCGCGTGCGCGACCGTCGCCACCACGCCGAGGCAACCGGCGAGCAGCGTCGTCATCCCAAAGGCGCCCACTTCGAACGCGAAATGCAGCCCGACCGGAATCCCGAACCGCAGGGTCTTTGCGATCCCTGCCCAGCGGAACGACTCGCGGTCCCACGGGACCCACGCGCCACGCAGGAGGCGGTGACGCCGGACCAAGAACAGCAACACAATGGCCATGAAGGCCCGGGTGAGGCCCGTCGCGACGCCGGCGCCGATGAGGCCGTAACCAAACTCGAAGATCAGCGCTTGGTTGCAGATCGCGTTGAAGCCGTTGGCGATCAGCGCCACGAAGAGGGCCGGCTTCAAGATCCCGCGGCCTTGGAGTTGCTGGCGGAGGGCAATGAACACGAGGAAGAACGGCGTCGCAAAGCTCTGGGCCAGGGCGTAGTGCTCTGCGGGCAGGCTCAGCCTCTCCAGGTCCTTGAGGTGCAGCGCCTCGCGGGCTGCGGCGACGGCGTCTGGCGCGCCCTCTTCCTGGGAAGCAAATGTCTCAGCCAGCCACGCGGTCATCGACAGGAACTCGGCCGTGTAGAAGCGCAGCCATACGACGGGAATCGACGCGATGAGCGCCACGATGATGCCCCTCTGGAGGGCCCGCCCCAGGGCTTCGCGGTCCCGCGCGCCGTGCCCTTGGGTCACCAGCGGATCGATGCCCATCACCAGGCCCATTCCGAGCATCTGCGTCAGGTAGATCCACACCCCAGCGAGGGAGGCCGCCGCCAACGCGGACCCCGGGACTTCGTCCCCTGTCCAGCGCCCGAGCATGATCAGGTCCACGGTCCCGACCAGCATCCAGCATAGGTTCGTCAGGATGATGGGCGACGCAAGCCTCGACAGGACCCTGAACTCCACGCGAAGGCCGGCGGGCTTCCCTGCGCTTGGCTGAGGGGGTGGGGACGAGGCACGTGCCATGGGGCGAGGAACATACCCGCGCGATCGACGTTGCCGTGCAATCGCCCCGGGGGAAGCGCGCCGTCTCGCTCAAAAACGTACGGAGAGCCCACCCATTGTGGACTCAGCGGCCATGGACCGGCGCCACACGTGAGATTAGCCCGCACCCGCTCACAGCTCCCTTGCCCGGGACGTACCGTGAAACGATGGAGAACGCGCATGGACATGGCGAGGGCCCGCTGGCACTTGGAACGGTGGGAGGGGCCCGTGGGAGGGGCCCAGA
>CAJXRJ010000343.1 GCA_913058555.1 uncultured bacterium | reverse complement strand
TCTACACACTGCATATCGTCGGCAGCGTCAGATGTGTATAAGAGACAGGCATTGCCAGAGCCAGTGGCGTGACCGCTCTCGCGATTGCACCACAAAAAACCCAGGCAGGTGAGAAAGGGTCGATCGGCAGGAAAGCCTTTCCACCCAACCAGAATAGTCGGGTTGGCGGGAATCCCGCAACCAGGACCTGGCGGAGGCCCTCAGGGAAGACCTACGTGGGCTCGGGGCTTCGATGACCGCTTGGTGATCGAGCGATTTCCCGGAGCGTTGCGCCTGCGATCTTCTGTCTTCGCTGCTAGATGCCGAGCTTCGCCCGGGCGCTTGCGATGGGGCCGCGAAGGGAAGCCGTGAGCGGCGGAACGGAGGCGCTCCCCGGTGCGGTCTCGCCCACGTGGATCGCTTCCATTCGACCGAAGTCCCCGGGGCGGATTTCGCCGTCGATGGGGCCGATCCAAAACTGTTCGGAGGGCTTCAGGGGGCCGCGGAAGAACGTGATGAAGTGCGGCGCCTCCGAGGACCCATTGGGCTGCGGGAAAAAGAGCGTTGGGCAGTCGCCGCGGCTGAGGTGCCCGAGCTCGGCGAGGGCGAACCACCAGGCGTGGGCTTGGCTCAGGGTTGGAAGGTCGTTGATGAGGGGCAGCCGCAAGGGGTCGTTCGGGCCGAACTTCCCGTTGCCGGCGGTTTCCACCAGGGTTTGCACCAGCCCATCCATGCCGTCGTCGGGCCACAGGCCGGCCATCCATGCGTCGAAGTCGATGCGGTCGGAGTCGGTTTCCGGCGCCGCGGAGACGTCGATTTCTTGGCCGCGGACCGACTGCAGGAAGCTCTGGCCATCCGAGTACCGGGAGTGCGATGCGTAGACCAGGGCGAGCCTGTCCCAGAGGGACTTGAGCTTGCCGTCGCCGGATTCCCAATCGGCGGTCAGCGACTTGCGCCGCCGCTCCACGAAGGAGGCAAAAGGAAATGGGCGCAGGCCGCCCGAGTCGCTGCTCGGCCAGAAGCCGCCCATCAGCGGATCTCCGCTGTACCCACCCATCAAGAACCGCGCGGGCCACGCCACCTTCGGGACGGCTCCGCGCTCTACCTGCGAAGAGAAACCCTGGTCCATCCAGTCACGCAGAGCAATCGCCGCGCCCTTGCCCCCGCCGATGCGAAGGTAGTCCTTCGCGAGCGGGAGCTTGCCGTAGAGCTCCACGGGAGCGATCTCTTTGCGGAATCGGTTCAGCATGGTGGGGGCGAAGGCCTCCTCAGTTCCCGAGCGGAGTGTCCGCCTTGTCCGGGCGCTGGGGCGGTGCCGTCGTGAACGTAATAGTGAACTCGACCTGTGTGCCTTCCTTCACGTTGAGCATGAACGTGCCGGACTTCTGGTCGTTGTACGCGCCATCCGGGGAGTTCGCGAGCCACCAAAAGTGCAGCGGTGCCAGCGGAGAGGTGGTCTCCCAGCTGATCGGTTTCGCCAGGTCATCCTCGGGGTTGAGCCTCATGGAAATCGTCGAGTGCTTCCCGTACGACCAGTTCTCCACGGGGTTCGTCTTGAAGATGGGGGACTCACCCGCGAGCACTCCGGCCTCCCCCTCGACGAAGGGCGAGCTCTGGATGCCTTGGAAGTCCCGCCAGCCGCCAAAGTTGTCAGCGGAGAGTTCCTGGGACGGCACGAGGTTGAACGAGAGTCGCTCCAGGGGCTCCGAGCTCATGAGCAGCGCCACCTCGTTGCCTTCCGCATCGGCGATCTCCTCGTCCAATGTCGTGGTGACGTAGACGCTCATTTCCTCAAGGAAGACGTCCAGTCGGCGGATCCTCTTGAGGGTCTCCGGCTGGCTGTCGTCGGCGTCGGGGATGTTCCTGAAGTCGAATCCGCTGCTCTTCAGTCGCCGCACGCTGAAGCTGCTGAGGTGCGTCGGATACCAGCCGTCGGGGCTGCCGAACATGCTTCGCATGGCGGTCAGCTGCCGGCTGGCCGCCGGGTCGTCGATGGCTCCCCAAAGCACGTCGAGGTCCTTGCGCTTCGACTTGATCTTGATTCCAAGGCCCGCGAAGTAGGCGTCCCGAAGGATGCGCTGTTGGTTCAGCGCGAGCTCGGCCCGTAGCGCCACGGCGAACGTGCCCTCGAGATCGTTGGGCACATTGTCCGGGGTCCCGTCCAGGTCCAAGAGCGCCCGGGCGCGCTCCGCGGGCGACTTCACGTTGTTGAGCGTCCGCAGGTCCCCGCGGAGGGTATCGATGACCCCCGGGCTCAAGGGGGTATCGCTCCGCTTCCGGAACGTGTCGCAGAGAGCAATGAGCGTGGCTAGGTCGCTGCTTTCTTGTGGGGCGTAGCTGATCGACGTGGCGAGTTTGGAGAGGGACTTCATGGCGACGTCGTCCATGCCCTTGGATTGGATCCGCTCGTCGAACCAATTGTCGAACACACTGCTCTCCGTGTCTCCGGTCAATTGATTGAGGGCCATGGTCGCCGCTTCTTCCGGAGGGAACCCTGAGAGCTTGGCTGCGTGGCTCTGCGCCTCGCGCTTGGCGCCCTGGAACAGCGGCGCGCTGATCTCCCCTGTGATCGCCCTGACGGCGACCGTGGCGACCTCTTCCCGGTGGTCCTGGAGGTTCTTTGGGGAGATCGGGGCGAGGTTGTCACCGGCGAGGGAGTCAAGGCTCTCCAGGTGCTCGACGGTCCACCCGGCGATCTTGGGCGCCTGGTTGGAGCCTTCGGTTTTTGCAGTCGACCAGCGTGCCGCGGCGCGTTCAAGGACGCTTGCCGCGTGGGCGATCACTGGGTCGTCGTCCGGCGTTTCGATCCCGAACGCGCCGCGCAGGCCAAGGAGGCCTTTCGACAGCCCGACGTCCACGGTCGTGGCTTCATCGGAGTAGAGGGTCCGGCCTTGGGTGAGGCCTTGCTTCGCGAGGGACTGCAGCTTCTCCTGAAGCGCTGGGATGCCCATGGCGGCCACCGCCGGATTGCCCTCGAACCCCTTCAGCGCTTCGTTCGAACCGCTTAGTGATTGGCTGGCCTTGATCCAGGTCCCTTGGCCCACGTCCGCGGCTCCGCCCACGCGGCCGATGTAACTCGACCATTGCGCGTTGAGCTTGATGAACTCGGATGCGAGCACCCGCGTCTTCGCCCTGGCGATGACGACTTCCATGGGGAGGCCGGTCTCGTCCCCACCCTCCGGAGTCGCGCACTTCACGCCAGCATCGGTGAGAGCCGCGGCGAAATCATCCGCGGCGGTCGTGTCCGAATATTCGCCCCAGGCGTCGCCGAGCACAGCCTTGAGCGGCAGGTTCGCCACCAGGGATGTCGCCAGGGTTCGCGCGGCTGCGATTTCACCGAGGGCGGCGTCGGGGTCGGTCTCGGATTCGAGGCTTTTGATCTCGCTGCGCAGGAAGCTCACGAACTGGTCGAGGCGGTCCTGCTCGGCGGCGGGCTCGCCGTCCCGGAGGCGGCCGCGGATCCGTTGGATGCGCGGGTAGCGCTCTTCGACGAAGGCCTTCAGCAGGTCACGGTCCTTCTTTTTGTCCCGGCCCGCCAGAGCCTCCGTGGACTCGGTGAGCTGGGCGATGGACTTGCGCAGGGCGTCGCAGGTGGCGGCGACCGTTGCGGGCTGGACCGTGTTGACGTTCCAGTCCTTGATCTTCGCCTGCTCGCGCTTGACTTCGAAGAGCGCCACGAACGTGCGCAGCGGCGCCTCGAGGCATCGGGGGGAGCCCGAATCCGTGAGGTCGAGCCATCCGCTCTGAATGGCCGCCATGGCCTCCGTCAGCGCAGGGTCCTTGCACGGGGCCGTTTGGGTCTCGTCCGGGACGGCGCGCTCAAGAAGTTCAGCGACCGTGCTGGGGGCCGTTTCCCCCGGGGGGATCACGGCGAGCAGCTGCCCTGCCTCTTCCCGGTTTTCGAAACCCTCCTTCATGATCGCGGTGGCTTCCGCGAGGTCGACGAAGGTGGTCGCGTCGTTGCGCATCGTGTCGGGGGCAGCGAGGCGCGCCTTCATGGCCCGCGCCGCGGCGTCTTGGAGGGCGGGCGCGAACAGGTCGTTCGTGAGCCTGCTGTCGAGGATCTCAAGGGGCGCACTGCGGCTTGCGTAGATGCTCTGCGTGCCGAGCCGGTCCTCGGCCTCTTCGCTGCTCTGGATGGCCTTGTTGACGTCCTCGATGTCCGTCAGGGCCGCGAATACGTCGTCCTGGGAGGCGATTCCCGCGAGCTTGTCCACGCCATCGCCTTCGGCGAAGAACTGGCCCGCTTCGATGGCGGGGCCGTAGACGTTCCGCTTGGCGTCGGTGCGACTCCCGAAGAACGAAAACGCGCACCAGCCGGCGGCGAGGAGGGCAAAGCCGGCGGCGACGCCGTAGCCCACCCACGCGTTCTTCTGCACGCGTTTGGTGCGGGCGCCGGTGGGGCGCACGAGGCCACGCTCGGCGAAGACGCGCTTGCGCACGAGGTCGCGGATGAAATAGGCCTGCTGGCGCACGAACAGGGTCTCGAGGTCGCGGTTGTCCGCGTCCCCCGGGCGATCGAGGATCTCGAGGCCGACTTTTGCGATGGGCGCACCGCTCTGCAGGCCCGAGGTCAGGTAGATGCCGCGGAAGTAGAGCTGATCGAGCAGGTCGGAGCCCTGGAAGATGCGCGTCATGTAGGCCTCGACGGCCAGGTACATGCCCTTGAGCTCGCTCGGGAACGCCATCATCCGGTCCACCTCGGGGATGGCCTCCGGGATGCGCGCGGTGGCGAGCATCGAATCCCGCAGGGACGTGGCGCTCGCCACGAATCCATCCCAGGCTTCGCCGAGCTCCTCGCTCTGGAAGGGGTGCTCGAGGCGGTCGATGGGGCGCGACCAGCCGAACATCTGCTTGCGCTGCTCCGCCTCGAGGCGGTGCACGCTCTCCGCGAACCCAAAGATCTTGTCGCCCTTGGTCAGGATGACGTAGATCGGGAGCTTCGCCTCGAGGGTCCGCGATAGCGCAAAGAGGGCCTCGCGGATCTGCGACGCCTTCTTGCGGGACGTTTCAATCGAGTCCGACAGGAGACTGTCGCACGGGATCACGAGCATGATCCCGTTGGCCGGGTCCATGGGACGGAAGCCGTTCAGGAGGTCCAGGAAGGCCTCCCATTCCGCTTCGTCTGCGGCGCCGCCCTCGTGGGTGAAAAGGCGCCCCGCGAGGTCCAGGATCACGGCTTCTTGGGTGAACCACCAGTCGCAGCCACGGGTGCCGCCGACGCCGGAGAGTCGGCTCTGGCCGAACAGGAAGTTCAGGTCCGAATTCTGCAGCAGGATCGACTTGCCGGACTGGGGCTCGCCCAGCAGCAGGTAGAAGGGCAGCTCGTAGCGGTCGATATCGGCCTTCTCGAGCTCCTGAACCCAGGACTGCCACTCGCGCTTGCGGTCCTCGATGCCTTCCTTGGCCGCAAGGGACGCGTCGAAGGTCCGCTGCTTGCGCTTGCGCGCGGCCCTGCTCAGGAAGTGGATCAGCATCCACAGGCCGAACAGTGCGACGAGCGCCAAGATGGCGACGACGACGACGCCTTTCCCGACGTGGAATACCCGTGAGAGAATCCCGATGACGAGCACCAAGGCCAACCCGATCACGAGCCACTTGCGGGCGCCGGCGGGAATGAAGCGGAGGAGGGAGCTCATTGATCAGACACCTTGGACTCGAGCTTCTTGTTGATCATGTTGAGCTGGTCGAGGTCGTCGCTGACCTCGGCCTGGTTGACGAAGTAACCGAGCGCCCACGAGGCACCGAGGGCGATCAAGCCCGCCGCGGCGAGGCGCAGGGCCGAGGTGGTTGGCAACGTCTTGCGGGGCATCGCCGAGTTGCGCCCGTAGGCGTCGGGGGTCAGGTGGCGCTCGTAGCCGTCGCTCACCTGGCCTGCCGCGCCGAGGCGGGCTTTGTCAAAGAGCTCACGGCGCCGGGCCTCCAGCTCGAGCCGCTCGTTACGGAGCGACCCTTGGAAACCCATGGCCATGCAGTGAAACAGCAGCTCAGCGATCTCCACCGCCTCGTCGCCGCTCTCGCGCTTGACCTCCTCCACGAAGCGGAAGAACTCCTCGCCGCCCCGGGCCGTATTGAAGTACGACGTCTCGAGCAGGCTCATGGCCCACTGGGTTCGGGAGGGCCAGAGCGACGTCAAGACGACCTGGTCCGCGGCGTAGACGAGGGCCGGGAAGGCGCGCTCCATCATCGGCGCGAGGCGCGAGTCCCTTTGGCAAGACGACCGGGCCGCATCTAACTCGGCGCGCAGGGCGTTTTGCAGGGCCTGAAGGCTCAGGCCGGTGGTGGCGGCGTTCCTTCGGAACGTGGCCAGGTAATAGAGGACGGGCTCGCAGGCCTGAGTCAGTGTTTGGCGTCTCATGTGGCAGTGAGGTGCGGGAAAGGCCGATCAGGACGCCGACTCTCCACGGAATCGTGGAGGGCCGGGGGCGTCGGCCCAGGCCCCGAGCCTGCGGCGTGGGCCGCGGGCCGGTCAAGGAAACTCCGATAGCGTCCCCATGGAGGCAGGGGGGATGCTGGCGGTGCCGTGAAGGTGGGTCTGAGGGCGTTCTAAGAACGCATTTCGACGTAGAGCCCGAACTCCCAGTCCTGGTCCGCCGGGGGCGTGCGCAGCAGGAGCGCGCGACCCGAGTCGAGGATGCTGAGCCAAGAGTCCCTGGCGGCGCCCTCGGTGAGGACGCGGAAGAACTGCAGGCCTTCTTTCGGGAAGGCGAGGGGGGCTGCGCGGACGCTTTCGATCGGGATGCCGTTCATGACCCCGACGAGGACGTCTTCGAAGTTCGCAGCTGACGTGAGCTTGAGGGCGTCGGGTGCCGAGGACACGATCTCTTCCGTCGTGGCCGACGCTTTGACGCCGATGAAGTACGCGCGCTCTTTCTCGGCCCAGTCGGACGGGAGGTCGCAGATGAGCAGGCCGGGCTGGTCGGGATCCTCGCGGAAGTCCTCTTTCTCGTAGGGAACCGACACTTCCTTCGGGATCAGCGTGCGGATCGTTTGCAGCGCGCTCCGGAAGGACTTGTTCAGGTCGCCGTGCTCGTAGCTCCCGTAGGCGGGCAGGGTGCGTTCGTCGGAGAAGATCGCGAGGCTGCCGATGCCGCTGATGAGCTGCATGTAGGCCTGGAAGGGGTGAATCTCGGGCAGGCGGCGGATCTGGTCCAACCCCGGCGCGCACTGGTTCACGGCCTGGAGCTTCACGAAGGCAGCCACATCGGCGCCCTTCTCGACGCTGGAGAGCATCGTGGTCTGGGGGATGCGGCCGGCCAGGTCACGGGACTGCGAGAGCAGCTGGTCGGCGACTTCGCTGAGCTCCGACATCAAGACCTCGGAGCCGCCGATGGCGAGCACCGTGGGAATGAACGTGTCCGAGAGCGCGGAGTGGGGCTCGGTCTTGCCTTTGCGGATGAGCTTCGCGAGTTGGACGCACTCGTAGCCGGACTGGTCCTCGTCGCCGAAGAAGAGGCGCCCCTGCATCACCTTGAAGTCCACGTCGCGCTCGGCGGCCGCGACGTTTTCGTCGAAGACCGTGCCCTGCTGGGCGACATAACGCGCGCCTTCGTCGGCGGGCCCTTGGGCGAGGGCCGCTGCCCCGGCGCGGATCGCGGGGATGCCGAGGTAGACCGCCAGGGTTTGGCCGGTGAAGTGCTCACCGAACTCTCTCTGGGCCACCGTGGCGTTGCTCGGGAAGGCGGCCAGGGCGCCGTCCCTGAAGACGACGTCCGCCGACTCCAACCGGAACAGGTCGCGGCGCAGGGCCTCCTTGTCGATCTCAAGGGACAGAATGCCCCAGTTCCCTGGCGTTCCAATGCTCTCGGAGGCATGCACCCGCTCGGTGACCTCGCGCGAAAACGTTTGGAGGTGCTGGGGGCAGAGGAACATGCCCTCACGCCAAAGGACGGTTGGGCGGGCTTCGAGTGACATGGCTGTCTCTTATACACATCTGACGCTGCCGACGATATG
>CAJXRJ010000342.1 GCA_913058555.1 uncultured bacterium | reverse complement strand
CACACTGCATATCGTCGGCAGCGTCAGATGTGTATAAGAGACAGGTCTATACACGATCTTGATCCTCTTTGGAGGGACGTCCAGCGCCGCCCTGAAGGACGCGCGCGGGGACACCCACGCCCACTTTTAGGGCGGTGCCGATGGCCTTCGAGAGAAGGCTCTGGGGGTCTCCGAGCGCATTGGACACGCTGGAGAAGATGAGCTTCATCACCGCGTCCGCGAGGTCGCATGTGGCAATGATGGAACGCAGGGAAAGGACCCGCGGGTCCTTGTTGCCGTGGCGCTCGCGGATGATCTCGAGCATCCGCGTGGCGCCGGTCTTGAAGTGGTCGAAGGCCACCTGTTCGCGGCGCCGGAGCACGGTCGCCACGATGGAAAGGGTGTTGCCGACGGCCTCGTGCACGTTGCAGCGGCGACCGTTGTCGAAGGTCGACGACACCGCGCCCCACTCGACCAGCTCGTTGATGGTCGTGCTGGCGGCGCCCTGGCTGATACCGAGCTCGGCGACGACCTCCTTGGCGGAGATCGGATGGCCGGAAAGGACCAGCAGGCCCCAAACTCGCCCGTGGATGCGCTTGAAGCCGAAGGTCTTGAAGAAGGCTTCGAAGGTGCCGAGCTCGTCCTTGAGCTCTTGCTCCAGGCCAACGAAATCGCTTACGTGGCCGTCAGGCGCTTCCGACGCGGCCCCTTGGACCCGGACTTCGGCCTGAACTCCTTCCTCGGCAGGCCCGGACAGACGGGCCCCCTCGGGGGTGGTTTCGCCGTGGATGGCGTCCGTGGGGGGGCTGGAGTCGATCATGGGGAGTGGGCCGTGGAACACGAGCTGGGGAGTTGAGTTCCCAGGGCATCCAACACGCCTCTGATGCATTTCAAATTTTCTTGAAGTGCGTGTGGCGGGAGGTTGTACCGACTGAGTCCGAGCGATGCGCTCCAATTGGGGGAAAAGTCGTGTGAGATGCACGGCATGAATTTGACCGACGAAGGAAGTCTCTTTTGGCGCGCCGCGCGTTCCGTGGTCGATGGGGACCTGGAATCCCTGCGGCGGCTGCTGCGAGAGGAGCCAGGGCTGGTTTCGATGGTGTCGCCCGATGACTTCCAGGCAACGTTGCTCCACTTCGTCGCGGCCAACGGTGTCCGCGACGATTACCAGCGCTCCCCGGCGAATGCGCCCCAGGTGGCCGAGTGCCTGCTGGACGCGGGGGCCGAGCCGGATGCGTTCGCAGGCTCGTACGGCGGCGGGTCCCATCAGACGCCGCTCTGCCTTTTGGTGACGAGCTGGTGGCCCCACGGGCGGGGTGTCCAAGTGGAGCTCGTTCGAGCGCTCATCCAGGGAGGCGCGAAAGTCGACGGTGTCGAGGGCGACGCTGCGCCCCTGGCCTCGGCGCTCCTCTTTGGCTACACGCGCGCCGCGGAGGCCCTCGTGGCGGAGGGCGCCCGAGCGAACGGGGCGTTCTTTGCTGCCGGATTGGGGGACTTGGTCGGCTTGCAAAGAGCGCTTGAGCAGGACACGTTGGAAGGGCTCTTGGGCGGCTATGTCCCGGTCCTCGAAGTCCCCCGACCCTGCTCGAAGGGGGCCGTGATCCAGGAGGCGTTTCACTTCGCCGTCACCCATGGGCGCCTGGAGGTGATGGAGTGGCTCCTCCGGCAAGGCGCGTCGGTGAATGGCGCCACCCAGGGGCATCACTGCGAGCTGCCCGCCGTTCAAGCGCTCTTCGTGGGAGAGCGGTCCGTGTTTGACTGGCTATGCCAGCGGGGAGCGGATCTAGACCTTGTGGACAGGAAGCGGGGGCAGTGCGCCAGGGACGTGCTCGGCTAGGGAGCCTGCGCCAGCACCCCGGAGCCTGGACCGGTGCCCTTCGAATGCTCCATGGCCTTGCCGAGCTCTTCCCGAATGGCGCGAGGCGCGCCGGAGCCAGCGTCCTGAATCGTCGATTCTGCGCGCCTGTCCCTCAGAGCTCGAGCACGCGCTTGAGCCATGTCCCGATGTCCTGGATCTCTTCCATGCAGACCTGGTGTTGCATGGGGTAGGTCTTCCAATCGACCGTGTAGCCGAGACCGGTCAGTCGATCCCGAGCGGCCAGCCCTTTGTCCATGCCGACCATCGGATCCTCCGTGCCGTGGCATTGGAGGATGGGGATGTCTTGGTTGATCGGCGTGTGCTCCGAGTCGATGTTCGCGTCCGCGGCGATGAACGTCGAGAGCGCAAGGATGCCTGCGAGCTTGTCGGTGGAGCGGACGCCCGTGTGAATCGCGATGGCCCCTCCCTGGCTGAACCCCGCGAGCACGATGCGCTCGGTGGGGACGCCGCGCTCGACTTCCCGCGCGATGAGGGCCGTCAAGCGCTCCGCGGAGAGTCGGACGCCGCTCTCGTCAGCGCGGCGGCTTTCAAAGTCCATGCCGACGATGTCGAACCAGGCGGGCATCACCATTCCGTTGTTCAGGGTGACCGGAATGGCGGGCGCGTGGGGGAAGACGAATCGCACCGTGTGCCCCTTGGGGAGCCCAAGCTCGGGGACGACCGGTGGGAAATCGTGCCCGCTGGCACCGAGGCCGTGGAGCCAAATGACAGCCCGGTCCGCGGGGCGGCCAGGCTCGAGAACAACGCAGTCGAGAAGGGGGTCCATCGCGGTAAGGTACAGTTTGGCGATGATGGTTTCCGGGAGCAGCGAAGGGACAGGGGCGCCGGGCGGTGCCCCCTCGGGCGAGCATTCCCTCAGCGGTCCCACCGCGGCCGAGGCGCTCAAGGGCGTGGAACCCCTGGAAGCGGCTGAGCCCGACCCCGCGATCTTTCGCCCGACGCTGGAGCGCTACGTTCCGGGGATCAACGCCGGCGACCTTGCGGCCCGCGTGACCGAGGCATTGAACGATTCGGTCCTCGGGCTTCCGTATCGCTGCACCGACCGGCATTTTCTGATCTGGATCCCCGACCGCGAGCGGCATTTGTGGTCCCCGTGGCTGCACTTGGACGTCGAGGATGTCTTTGACGCTCCTGATGGTTCAGACGCCGCCCGACTCTTCGGCCGATTCAGCCCGGCGCCGAGCCTGTGGACTGGCGTCATGTTCGGGCTCCTGACCCTGGCCGTCGCTGGGATCGGGAGCGCCCTGTTCGCGTACTCGCAATGGATCGTGGGCCAGCAGCCGTGGGCGCTGTGGGCCACGGCCGTCTGCGCCGTGGGAATCCTCCTGACGATCTCGGTCAGCCGGATCGGGCAGGCCCGGGCGCGGTACCAAATGCAAGCGCTCGTCGAACTGGTGGATCGCTGCGCCTGAGCGCTCAAGCGATCGCTACCACTCCAAGCCGAGCATCATGCAGTGCAGCCCGCTGCCAATGCCCTGCATCGCGACGCGATGGCCGGGGACAATGAACCCCTCGCGAACCGCGAGGGTGAGCGTGCCGGGAAGGGAAACGGAGCCGACGTTGCCGAGGGTTTCGACCGTCGTGAAGTCCTTGGCGTGATCGAGGTTGAGGGACTCGAACAGGCGTCGCTTGTGCTGGACACCCACTTGGTGGGTCACGATGCGGTCGACGTCGCTGCCCTTCCACCCGAGCTCTTCCAGGAAGTCGGGCCAGGTCTCCTTCGCAAGGTGGTTGCCCGCCAGGAGAAGGGCTTCCGATTCGGTTTCCATCAGGGGGCCGCTGGCCCCTTGCAGCTGGTCGCCGCTGCAGAGCTTGTGATGCTGGGTCGCAGCTCGCGTCAAGCTTCCACGCAGGCGATGGGGCTTGGTCGCCAGGCTCTCGTGGGCGAGGATGACGGCGGAGCCGCCCGAGCCGATGGTGAGTGACGCGTAGGCGAGCTTGAGGTCCCGGCGCGTGACGCCCGACTCGAGGAGGGCAGCGACGGTCTCGTCGACGAGGGGCCCGCCGTTCTCTCCGGACACGACCATCGCGGCGTCGATCTCGCGCCGCTCAATCCGTCCCGCGCAGAGGGCCATGGCATTGGCGAAGCCAAGGCAGGCGTTCGAAAGGTCGAAGGCTTCCGCGGTGGCTGGCAGGCCCAGCTCGGCGTGGACCACCGAGGCGGTGGCGGGCTCCATGAAATCCCGGCAGACGGAGCTGTGGATCAGGCAGCCAATCCGGCTCACATCCACCCCCGAGCGCTCGAGGGCATCTCGGCCGGCCTGGATCGAGATGTCGCTGGGCCGGGTTCCGGCCGGGAAGAACCGGCGCTCACGGATGCCGCTCATCAGCTCGAGTCGGCCTGCGGATAGGCCCAGCCGCTCGTAGAGGGGCCGGAGCCGCTTCTCGAGGGCGGTAGAGGGGGTGATTTCCTCTGGGAGGGCGAGGCCAAGTGCCTCGATGTGAACTGAGTCGAACCGCATGGAGGCCAGGAGGCTACGGTCCCGGGGGGCTCGACGCGAGCAGACCGGTACAATGCCGGCCCAAGCTCTTGGAGATTCCCCCCGTTCCAGAGCCCCCCGACGGATGCCTCCGTCCCGCCTAATCGGCGGATTCATCGATTGCCCCCCGACGCGCCTCTTTCCATCCTTCACGTGGATATGGACGCCTTTTACGCGTCCATTGAGATCCGAGACAACCCATCTCTGGAAGGGCTACCGGTGTGTGTGGGAGGCCCCGCGGCGAGCCGTGGGGTGATCGCAGCGGCCAGTTATGAAGCGCGAAGATTTGGGGTCCATTCGGCCCTCCCGACCGCCACGGCGCGCCGCTTGTGCCCCGATTTGGTGCTCCTGCCCCCCGACTTCGACAAGTACACGGGGGTCAGCGCCCAGGTGATGTCGATCTTCCGGCGCTACACGCCGATCGTGGAGCCGCTCTCCCTCGACGAGGCCTTCTTGGACGTGGCTGGCTCCGAGCGGCTCTTCGGAGACGCCATCGAAATCGGGCACCGAATCAAGAACGACATCCTTCGGGAGACGGGGCTCGTGGCGAGCGTCGGGGTGGCGCCCACCAAGTTCCTGGCCAAGTTGGCGTCGGATCTCGACAAGCCCGACGGCTTCCGGGTGATCCAGAGGGGGGAGGTCCGCGAGGTGATCGATCCGCTGCCCGTCCGGAAGATCTTTGGGGTCGGGCCGCGAACTGCGATGCGCCTCGAGGCCCTCGGGATTCGCACGGTGGGGGAGCTTGCGAGCCTTCCGAAGAGGGACGTGGCCAAGAAGTTCGGCGCGTCTGGCATTTGGATCCATGACCTCGCCCACGGGATTGACCCACGCCGGGTGACCGCGCGCCGAGAAGAGAAATCCCACGGCATGGAGCGCACCTTTGCCGAGGACATCTCGGACCGTGAGGAGCTCCGGAACCTGCTGTTCACGTTCTGCGAAGAAGTGGCGTTCTACCTGCGCGACAAGGGGCTGCGGGGGAAAACCATCACCCTGAAGGCCCGCTTCAGCGACTTCAAAACCGTCACGCGAACGAAGACGCTTGAGTTCCCGACGAACATCGGCAACCGCATCTATGCGGTCGCGCGGGAGCTGCTTGGCCGCGTCGACCCCCGTCCGCTTCGTCTCTTGGGAATCCAGATCGCGAGGCTCGAAGATGTGCGTCAGCCGATGCAGGGGACGCTCTTCAATGGGTCGATGGCGGACCCCTCGTCACGTAAGGACTTCCTCGAGACGAGTGAGAAGCTCGCGAAGGTCACGCCGAGCCTCGACAAGCTTCGGAAGAAGTTCGGGCGCGGAACGGTGGTGCCAGCGAGCTTGCTTGGTCGCAAGACGCCCGAAGGGCGGGACGGCACGCCTGGAGAGGGGGTCCCGAGCGACGGGGTCCACGAAGGGGATACCGATCCGTCCGAGTGAACCCGGTCGGATCGCGGACCCCGCTGTCCTCAGATCAGGCGGCTTCGGTCTGCCGCGTCGGCTCTTGGACCCGTAGCTGCGCCGCCTGGCGTGCGGGGGCTGCGGCGGTCATTTCCGTGTGCGTCACGAGGATGAAGCGTCCCTCGGCCAGGGCCATGGACGTCGCGCGGCCGCGGAATCGGCGGGCTTCGCCCCCAAGGCCAACGCGGGAGTCGTTCTGGAAGGTGTGGCGCTCGCCCCGGAGCACGGCCTTGAGCCCATCGGCGAAGGTCGTGGCTCGCCCGTCGCCGGAAGCGATGGCTTGCTCGCAGATGGCGAGGTAACTCACGCCCGCGCCGGTCCGATGCACGTTGCCACCGTTCACCGCGGCAAAGAGTCGCCAGGCAGCGTTCACGGAGAGGATTCGCCCTTTGGTGTCGAGGATCGCCGCATGGGCGGCGAGGGAGTCGAGGGCCGTGGAGAGGCGATCGAGACGCGAGCCGCTCGGGATCGCGAAGCCCGCTTCGGGGACCGAGGTTGGCTGGGCGATGCAGACGTCCTTCGACGCGAATGAGATCATCACGCGGTACTGGCCGTCCGGGCAGTTGAGACGTTCGAGGTCAGCGGTGGTGTGATCGATGGAGCCGTCCATGGCCGGCCGTTCAAAGTCCATGGAGACCCGGGCGACTTCTCCGGCGAACAGGCGCTTCAGTTGGGCGTGCATCGTGCCGGCCCTGCGGTTGCCAGCTGCTGCGGCCCGGGCGCAGGCCCCGAGGTAGTTGAAACCCGTCGTGGCGGCCTGGACGCCAACGGGGTCCAAGCTGCGGCTGTCGCGCTCCCACGGGAGGTTCGTCTGCTCTAGGCTGCCGTCGGTCCCGATGACCGCGCAGCGGTCCGGGGTGCAATCCATGGAGAGCAGGGCGTCGTCGTGGTGGAGGAGAGAGGTGTGGGGACGCGGTGAAATCGGCATGGGGCGGGGCTCCGGAGATAGGGGATTCTCCGGTATCGACCCAGGGGCTGATTTCCTTGAGATCTGCCCATTTCGCGGCTTTCGTCGAGGCCGCGCCGGCCCCAGGGCTCGCTAGTGGGCTTCCAGCCAGTTGGCTCCGTGCCCGAAGTCGACGTTCAGGGGCACGCTCAGCTCCACGGCGTTCTCCATGGCGCCGCGGACCATTTCGATCGTCGCCTCGAGCTCAGATTCGGGGACCTCGAACACCAACTCGTCGTGCACCTGAAGGAGCATCTGTGCCTGGAGATCGGAAGCGGCCAATAGGGCATCGAGGTCGATCATCGCCTTCTTGATGATGTCAGCGGCGGATCCCTGGACAGGCGTGTTGACCGCTGCGTTCTCCGCGGCGGAGCGCACCCGTTGGTTCGAGGACGTGACGTCCGGCATGGGGCGGCGGCGCCCCATGAGCGTCTCGACGTAGCCCGTTTCCCGCGCGCCCTCCAGGACCGAGTCGATCCACCCACGGACGCTCGGGAAGGCCGCAAAGTAGCGCTCGATGAAATCCTTGGCCTCGGGCACGGTCAGCCCCGTTTCCCGGGCCAAGCGCTGGGGGCCCATGCCATAGAGGAGGCCGAAGTTGATGGCCTTCGCTTGGCTCCGCATCGTGCGATCCACGTCCTCCGGGGCGACGCCGAAGATGACGGAGGCGGTCGACGAGTGAATGTCGAGGCCTTGCCGGAAGGCCTCGGCGAGCTTGTCATCGCCCGAGAGGTGCGCAAGGATGCGCAGCTCCACTTGGCTGTAGTCCGCGGCGAGGAGGACCCACGTGCCGTGTTCATCCGGCTTGCGGGGCACAAACGCGGCACGCAGCCTTTGGCCGCGCTCGGTGCGCACTGGGATGTTCTGAAGGTTCGGGTTGCTCGAGCTGAGCCGCCCTGTGGCGGCCACCACCTGATTGAACGAGCAGTGGATGCGCCCTGTCTTTGGATGGACGAACGTTGGCAAGGCGTCGACGTACGTGCTCTTCAGTTTGGAAACCTCGCGGAACTCCAGGAGCCGCTGCACGATCTCTACTTCGGAGTAGTTCTCCATCAGGGTCGCTTGGTCGGTGGCGTAACCCGTCTTCGTCTTCTTGACGCGCTTCACCCCGGCCTCCTCCTGAATGCGCAGCTTCTCGAACAGCACGTTTCCAAGGGCCTTTGGGCTATTCACCTTGAGTCCAGGCTCGCCCGCGAGCCTGGACTCAAGGTGAATAGCC
>CAJXRJ010000341.1 GCA_913058555.1 uncultured bacterium | reverse complement strand
GGGCTCCACGGCCCCGCGGTGCACGCGAAGCTCGGGCGGGGCCGCATGTCGGGTGGGATCCTGGGGGTCACGAAGGTCGGACCAGAGGTGGCGCCAAGCCAGGGCCTGGTTCCCATCGAGGCCAACGGGGACGGTCTCCGCGGTGTCACCGATCGACCCCAGGCTCCGCGCGCCGAGGCTGGCGACGTAGCCTGCCTGACCGCCGTAGAAGCCGCTTGAGAATCGGCCGCCCCGGAAGGACAAGTCCGGTTCGTCGTTGTAGCTGTGGGAGCCCGTCGCAAAGGAGAAATAGGCGCCGCCCCCGCGCACGCTCAGGCCGTCTATCTCCTGACCCTCTGGCCGTCTCCCGCGCAGCACACGGGTTAGCCCCCGCGGCCCTTCTCCCTTGAGGAACTCGGCATGGGCCTTTCTTAGCTTCGCGGGCGGCGTGAGAAGCTTGTCCTCTAGGGCGCGTTGCACCCAGATCAATTCAGATCGCAGTGCGTCGATCGCGTCGACCCGCTCGCGTTCCTCCGCGAGGACAGATTCCTGGGCGCCAGTATCCTGCTGCGCGTAGGTAGGTGGTGCCGAGAGCGAGCACCCGACGGAAATCACGACGATCGATGCGAGTCTATGGATTGCTTTCACGACTGGAGGATAGCAGTCCGGTGCTGGGCAGGACTCTTGCACCATTCCAATGGGGACGCGGGCCCCGCGTTTCACCATTCTGCAGGAATCTCGGCGGCGCGTGTCTCCTTCAGAATCTCGAGCGTCTCCTTGAAGTGAGGCTCCGCTTGGAGCGCGAGGTGCAGGCCCGCCCACACTCGCTTCGCGAGGGGCTCGGGCAGCCCTCGGAATGCCGGCGAGTCGACCGTGTAGCTCAGCGGGTAGCGGAAGAGACGCGACTCCAGGTCCATGTCGCGAAGGCTGCGGCCACGGGAGTCCCGGCGGGCGCTCCCCATGAATGCCGCGACAAACGGAGAGTCCTGGCCGATGGGGCCGGGCAGCGGCACCTCTTCGGAGTGCATGAGCGCGGCGATCACTTTCTCGGCGGCGCGGTCGAGGCGGGAGTCCGTGGAGTGCACCGGTGTGTCCAAGGGTTCGCCGAGCATCTCGTTCAGAACGCGTTGGTAGTCGAGGGCCTTGCGCGCTTCGAAACTGGCTTGCACGATCGCGTTCTGGGCGTGCGTCTGATGCTCCAAGACGAGCAGGGCGACTACGTCGCTCGTGTTGGTTGGGTAGTGCTCTGACTGACACAGGTCATCGAGGTTGCCGTGGGGCTTTTCAGAGGGCTCGATGGCCGAGCGGGAACCGGCGCTGAACTGATTCCCGATGTGCGCCATGGCGCCGACGTTGCCGGTGACAAACCAACCGCCCCAACGCTTCTCGTAGGGGGTCGAGGGGTCCATGAAGACTGAGCCGAGGCCAAATTCGGGCTCCCCGCGACGATCGGCGTGGACGGATCGCAGGACGTGGGCCGGCATGCCTGCGGAGCGTGTGGTCGCATGGCACTGGAGGCACCGGTGGGTCTCGCGGCGGAACTGCGGCTGGGACTCGGCGGTGGGGGCGCGTCGATCGAGGGAGTAAAAGACGAGGCCCTCGCGCTCGTCGACGGTGGTGATCTCCAAGAGGTTCCCGTCCGGGACGTAGCCCACGTACACGTCGTCCGAGAAGTAGAGGGCCCGCGGCCTCTGGGGCGTGATGGCCTTCGCTTGCATGCTCGTGCGCGAGAAGACCGTGACCTGGGAGCTGGTGGGGACTCCGAGGGCGTCGAGGAGTCCCTCCAGGGAGAAGGCGGCGCCGTCGTGGGGGATCACCACGTCGCCGCTTTCAATGCCCTGCACGAGCTTAGTGACGGCGTCAGTGGGCGCGGCTTTGCCGTACTCGATCGGAGGGAGCGACCACTCGGGGCTCTGGAGCGGCGCGACGAGAAGCAGGACGGCGGAGATCATCTGCTCCCAGGATACCCTAAATGGGACCCGTGGGTCTTTTTGTCTTGGCCCCCTGATTCATGGAGCGACGATGGTCAGCTCGATGGGGTTCGTCCATGCGGCGAAGTTCGGAGCAGCGAGGGAACGTGTGACCCCCTGATAGCCGATTCGTGCTCCGATCAGAGCGCTCCCTCCCTGGAGGGGCAGGAGGAAGGGACGCGGTGTGTTCTGTTGGACAGGGATGAAGGCCACGCGGGTGGCGCCCGGCCTCAGCCAGAGATCGCCATACGGAGTGGCGGTGGGCGTCACCGCGAGGCCGCCGCGGGAGAACGCCATGTGAAAGAAGCTGCCGGGGGGGGCCGTCAATTCGAGGGCGTACGGCTGGCCGAGGGGCACCTCAAATCCCGCGCCGGGGGCGCGGTCCAGTGTTCTGAGTTCCAGGGCCCCCAGGTCGGCGGCCAACTGATGGTCGAAGTCCCCATCGACGTTGCGGGCTCTCCCCGTGGCGTCCGGGGCCCCAGTAGCGCCCACCCATCCAACGTCCACGGCCGGTGAGCCGGCGCGCAGCCGCAGGTCTCCGCCAAGACCATTCACGAAGTGGGGATCGCCGGTGAGGATCGGTCCAACGTGGGTGCCGCTTCCGTCCTCCACGAGGCAGTGGTCGAGCCGGTTCCACGTGCTCACGCTCGGGCTGGTGCCGTTGAACGCGAGGATCGAGTTTTCGATCCGGGGTCGCAGGGTCCCCTCCAGGGCCGGAACCGGCCCGGCGTTGTGGGCGATCGTGCAGCCACTGATGAAGTCCGCGCTGCCAATGCAGTTGGTGGGGCTCGTACCGCGGGTGACGATCGAGTCGTAGATGGTCACGTTGGAGCCCGTGCTGAGGAACACCGCTCCGCTCGCGACGCCCAGGCAACCATCGAAGACGCACCGGCGGATCACGGTGAACCCGGGTGAGGACCCATAGCCTTGGTTGTCTCCAATGCCGCGGCAGCCATCGAGAAGGGAATCCTCGACAGTGATGCGCATCTGGGCATCGAGTCCGCCGACTTGGGAGAGCAGCGAGCCGCATTGATCGAAGGTGCAGCGGCGAATCTGGGCGGCGCCTCCGGCGCTCAGTCGCGCCAGGCGCTGGTCGCCTGTGCCGGCGACGTAGAGGCCCGTGACCGCAACAGAATCCGAGCCGTCGGCGATGAGTGCTCCGTCGGTGACGCCGAGTTCGATGCGCGTGCCGCTCCCGGCGCCTTCGAAGCACAGGGCCTGGAAGGAACGCCAAGGGAAGATCTCGCCGCCGGCGACGTCGTACGTCCCCTCAGCGAGGTGGATGACGTGGTCGTTCCCGCTGGAGGCCAAGCTCTCCAGCGCGGCCGTCACGGTTTTCTTCGGCTCAGCTTCGGTTCCGGGAGCGCCATCGGACCCGGCAACGGGATCGACCCAGAGGGTGTCGGCGCCGGTGAGGGGGATGAGGGAGAAACCGAGGAAGAGGGCGAGCCAGTGCTTCATGGCGAGTGCTAGGGAAGGTGGGGGGCAGGCCTTTGCGCGCCGCCGGGAAGAGGCGGCTTGCTGGCCTCCCAAGCTAGCATGACCGCTCGTTTCTGATCGGCGCGCCCCGATCCGCGCCTCCCGCCTTGTCCAAGGATCGCGCCTCGCCATCAGCTCTTGACTGGATGCCTGCTGCGTCCACTTGGGCCGACGGGCCAAGGGGGGGGAGATGCCTCCCCGCATCCGTTCCGTGGCCTCCCCGTGACGTGGACGTAATCTTCTTCCAGATCCTGGGCTTCTAACGTTTCACCACGCCGGGGCAGCGTCCGATAATGGCGGGACCCACCGACTCCCATGGCCCGGCCCGCTTTCGCAGCGGCGGGGGGCTTGGGCGCCGCTCGGCCCTTCCTTTCGGACACCTTCAGCCACAAGCCCGTCCAGGGCACCATTACCTCCCATGCGCACCGCACTCCTTCTCGGCATTCTGGCCCCTATTGCATCTGCGCCCGATTCGCTCCAGCTGGGCGTCGAAGCTGGCACCAAAATCACGAAGAGCTTCACGAGCTCCCTCAAGCTTGAGCTCCAGTCCGTGGTCGTCGAGGTCAACGGCGAAGAGCAAGAACAAGGCGACACGCCTGAGGTCACGATCCTCGACGAGGAAGAGATTGTCTTCGTTGATGAGTACGTTTCGATTGACGATGGCAAGGCTACCGAGCTCGTGCGCACCTACGAGACCCTGAACGACGTGAGCTCCCAGGTCGTCGTGGCGCCCGACGGTGAGGAGGAGAGCACCGAGTCCGAGGGAGAAAGCGGCCTCGAGGGCGTCGGCGTCCGGTTCCAGTGGAGCGAGGACGATGGGGAGTATGAGGTCGCTTTTGCCGACGAAGACGAGCAGGCCGACGACGAGCTTCTCGAGAACCTCGATGCCGATGCGGACTTCCTCTTCCTCATGCCCGAAGACGATGTCGACGTCGGCGACACGTGGGAGATCGACGTCCAGGCATTCCACTACATCTCCAACCCCTCCGGCGACCTCAAGATCGACTCCGATGATGAGGACGGTGACCGCGGGAACGAATTCAGCGATCAGTTCCGCGACAACCTCTCCGGCGAACTCGAAGGCAAACTGGTCTCTATCGAGGACGGCGTGGCGACGATCAAGATCATCGGCGATGTGGAGACGACGGTCGAAACGGAGCAGACGCCCGACGGTGCACCCGAAGGCGTGGAGATCACCCAGGCGTTCCAGTTCTCGTTCGAGTGCGAGGGGACTTTGACGTGGGACATGGAAAAGGGCCACGCCCTGAACCTTGAGTTCGGTGGCGCCGTCGCCCTTGAGATCGTGAACAACCAGTCCCAGGGCGAGGATTTCCAGATCACGTTCACCCAGGACTTCGAAGGCGAGTACGAAAGCACCGCGGACTTCAACTGATCGGGGACCGCTGCGTCCAAGCGAAGAGCCTGCGCCGCGATGACTCGCGGCGCAGGCTCTTTTTTATGCGCCTGGTGGCTTGGCCCGGGCGGGTGAACGCCCCTGCGTCTACCAGTACTTCTCCATGTGAATCTGACCGGGTTCGCGCTTCTTGTGCTTCACGAAGCCGTAGCCCTCGAGGCTGGCCTGCACGTCGATGACCATCTTGGGGTTGCCACACAGATACACCTGGGCCCTGTCTGGCGTCAGTGGCTTGCCCGTGAGGCGCTCGTAGGCCTCTTGGGTCAGGAAGGTCTGCACGCGCCCCCGAAGGCCTGCCCAATCGGACTCGGGCACGTCGCCCGTGATGGTCGGGAAGAAGTGGAAGCGGTCGTTCTTCTTGGCCAGGGCTTCGAACTCCTCGATGTAACCGAGGTCGTGAACATATCGATCGCTGTATAGCAGGATGACCCGGCCAAAGCGCTCGAAGACGCCCTCTTGCAGGACCATTGGGCGGTACGGCGCGACACCGGTGCCCGTGCCCACGAGGACGAGATCTTCAGCTGGTTGCGCGCCCTCAAGCGTGAAGTGCCCGGCGATGCGCTGGTCCAGGTGGACTGCGTGGCCGGGCTGGAGGTTGAAGAGGCTCGGGGTGAGCTCCCCGTCGTCCACGCGGCGGATGAAGAACTCGAGGGCGTCCTGACCCGGCGACGACGCGATGGAGTACGCGCGCCGCACCGCTTTGCCGTGCTCGGTATCCCAGTCGTCGCCAGAGGGCATGGCGAGGTTGGCGAATTGGCCCGGAATGAAGTCCGGAAGCTGCCATCCGATGGGCTTGACGCTGAATGTGGCCAGGCCATCGGTCCAGTCATGGCGGGCGCTGACTTCCGCGTTGGGGCCGGTGATTTTCATGTGGGGAGAGGTGCGATTCCGATGGGAGGGGCCGTGCGGTGAGGTCCCGGCGCCCGGCGTAGGCTGGGGCCAGGTCCCAGCCCGCAGCGGGGTTGGCGGCGGGATTGGCCCGGGCCAACCCTAAGGCGGGGCGCGACCATACGTCCAGCTTCGAGCCCAGCAGAGGGGTTCGCAAGGGGATCGAGCGGCCTTTCCGATGGGGAGCTTGCCCCGGGGTTCCCTGACATCTACCTTCCACCTATGTTCCTGCTCGCAAACCAGGTGCCCGAGACAAGCCTCTTCGGGGGCGCGGATTGGATTTCCCTCGGTTTGGTTTCGTGCATCGTGGGGGCCTTCCTGATCGCCAACTCGACCCTGTTCGAGCATCCGCGGTCCCTCGTGGGGCGCTACTTCGGGCGATCCATGGGCCGACTCCAGTCGGTTCGGGAATACGTCTACAACCGAGTGCAGACGACTCTCGGGTTCGCGTTCCTCCTTGCAGGATTCGGATTCCAGCTCATCGGACGCTTCCGCGAGGCTCCCCCCGGTGAGGCTCCGCTGTCCATGGCGTGGGTTGGAATCATCGTCGCCGGGGCGATCGGCCTGCTGTTCAGCGGCTGGTGGTGGTCGGTCTGGGCCTTCCGGCGCTACGTCCGGGAGTACTTCACCGACAACCCCCGGGATTTCCGGGCGGAACCGGCCGTGGCCCGGGAAGTGGGGGATCTCTTCGGCATCGAGTCGGGGGATAACGACACGGTCGAGGACTACGTGGCCCGGCTGATCCGCGAGACCGGACTTCCCCAACGGGGTTCGGCCGTGGGGCCTGCGAACGAGCGGGCCAAGCGCACGGGCTCGGGGCTTTCTGGCCTTCGATCGCTGCCCGAAGACTTCGATCTCGACACCGCCGATTGATCCATCGGCAACGGCCCAGCTGAGAGTCGCGGCTGAGTTTCGCGGCTGAGTTCTGCCGTTGCCCATGCCCGGGCGGCCGCAATCGCACCGAAGGCGGCCCGTTGCGTCGGAAGGCGGCGTTGGCGTGCAACCTCTTCGGGGTCCGATCGTCGTATCCCCTGGAATGGAAGGGGCGATAAGTCGGAGGAGCCGGTTTCGTAGCGCTTGGTGGCGGCCGCCCGCTTGGGCAGGAGCCATGGCGCGGGCCTTGGCAGGGGACGTGGCCGACGCCCTTTGGCCGGACCGGTGCTGGGTGTGCCGCCGGGAAGCCGTTTCGACCTCGGGCCCCGCGGCGTGTTCCGATCATGGCCTCGAGGGACTCCAGGGGGATCGCTGCCGGCGGTGTGCCGGGCCCCTTGCCGAGGGCATCACAGATGGCGCGCTCTGCTCGGAGTGTCGAAGGTACCCACCGACGTTCGCTCGGGCGGTTTGCGCGTTTGACTACGGAGCGAGCTCCACGCGGGATTGGATCCTCGGCTTCAAACACGGTGGCCGTACCGATTTGGCGGGGCCCCTTGCGGCCGCCGCTTGGGATGTGATCGCGGAGCAGGTTCTTCGGCTGGGCGGATGCGGTGACCCGACCCATGGGCCGGATGCCAAGGCACGCGCGGAGCGCGCCTCGGATCGGCGCCCGGCCATCCTTGTGCCCGTCCCGCTTCATGTGTCCCGCCGGATCGAGCGTGGCCATGACCAAGCGGCCCGGTTGGCCCGGGAGTTCGCCGCGCTAGGTGCCGGCCGTTACTGTCCGTTGCTCCGGCGCGTGCGGGCCACGTGGTCCCAGGGGGATCCTGCGGCGCCAGGGCGCCGCAAGAACGTGTCGGGGGCCTTCCGTGGCGTCCCGTCGGCGAGGATTCCCCAGGGGACCGTGGCGTGGGTTGTGGACGACGTCATGACCACTGGGGCGACCGCGGGGGCCTGCGCCCGGATCCTCAAGGACATGGGCGCCGGCGAAGTCCATCTCATGGCCCTGGCCCGGGCCTGAAGCGTGATGAGCACCAGCCGCGAGGCGGCGGCCTTGGACAGGGCTTCGGGGCCCGAGGTCCGCTCAGCGGGGCCGGTCCGTGGAGGGGGCCATCATTCAGCGGGCTGCTCGGGCCGCCATCCTTGCTCCAGGTCCGCTACCCTTCCGCCAATGGCACAGACCAAGACGCTCCTGATCGAGCCCTTCGGCGGGATGGCCGGGGATATGTTCCTCGCGGCACTGCTGGACCTCGGGCAGGCTGAATTCACCCTCGAACACCTCCGAGCCCTGTCTCTTATACACATCTCCGAGCCCACGAGACTAGGCATGATCTCG
>CAJXRJ010000340.1 GCA_913058555.1 uncultured bacterium | reverse complement strand
GATCTCCACACTGCATATCGTCGGCAGCGTCAGATGTGTATAAGAGACAGTCCGTGCCCGAACCAGCGCTAGCCCAGACGTCGAGTCCCGTGCAGACGCCAAGGTCGAGGCCTTCGAAGCCGCCGCCGGCGCGCTGTTTGCTGCATGGCCACGGAGCAGCGACGGCCCCGCCCCGTCCGCGGGATTCCAGGATCGCCTCGAGCGCTTTGTACTCAGTCAGGTCACCGATCTGCCCGAGGCCGCCGCTCAGGATTCCCCCCCCCTCGGCGGGGCTTCACCGCCCAGCTTGCAGATGCCGACCGCACCTTCTCCCCGGGGGCCGGAGCTCCATTCGGAGACCCCGAGATCCGCGGATTCCGGGCATTCTTGGGGCGCGTTGTCCGCCGCCGGCTGGCTGATGGCCGCGGGCCTGCTGACCTACGTGCTTCTCGGAAGCCCGGGTCTGGACGGGATCAAGAACGGCTCGACGCCTGCGACGTTGCATGAGCAGTTCGAGCAGTTCGTGGCTGCGGGGCATCCCGTGGAGCCGTGGGCGCCCACCAATCCAGAGGACGCTGTCAGCGGCGGAGTGGCTTGGGACGACGAGCTCAACACGGGCTACATGGAGATCTCCGGCCTTCCGACCAACGACCCCAAGGTCGAGCAGTATCAGCTTTGGATCTTCCGCACGGGTGACCCCACGTCGGAGCCACATCCCGTGGATGGCGGCGTGTTTGATGTCACTTCGGGTGATCAGGTCATCGTGCCGATCGACGCAAAGTTGAACGTAGGCCACGCCAGCATCTTTGCGATCACGATCGAAGAGCCCGGTGGCGTCGTCGTGTCAGACCGGACTCGGCTGCCGCTGCTGGCGAAGCGCTCAAGCTGACCCATTGATTGGCATCCGCTTGGGGGATGGCCGCAATGGCGGCCACTCCTGGGAGCGGCGAAGTGAGCAGCGGGCTCCCCAGGGAGTGGCCCGCTTCCTCTCATCCCTCCAGCTGGACGAGCCGCCTCGCGGCCCGCACGCCTTCGGGAAGGTTCTTGGCGAAACCATGGGCGCCGAGGGACCGGGCGTCTTCTTCGCTGCGCACCGCGGAGCCTCCCGCCAGCACCGGGATGTCTGACGTTCTGGTGCTCAGGTACGCGCTGAGGGCGTAACGCTGGGACGGCAAAGTCGCGGAGAGAGCGATCAGGTCGCATTCGTACCCGCCCGCTGTCACATCGATCTCTTCCGTCGGTGTGTCGGCGCCCGCCAGGGCGACTCGCCAGCCGTCGTTTTCAAGCAGCAGCGCAAAGGCGACGAGTCCCGTGTCGTGGGCATCGCCAGGGACAGCGGCGATGAATGCTGCCTTCCCGTTGGGGGTCGGCCGGGGGAGCACCGCCGTCAAGCTATGAAGTGCGCTCCGCAGGGTGGACGTGATGACGTGCTCTGCGGCGATGCCCATGCGTCCGAGGTGCCAACGCCTGCCCGCCTCCCGGGCCGCGGGCAAGATCATGTCGCAAACGGCCGCGTGTACGGTGAAGCGGCCTGCTTTGATGCCGTCCACAAGGAAGTGCCGGGAGCCACCGAGGTCGCCGAGGAGGGCGAGCTCGAAAAGCTCCGCCGCGTCGCTTCCCGCCTCGAACTCCGGCGGCATCTCCGTGGCGGTATCCAGTTGCTGGGTTGCCGCCGTGATGTAGGGAGCCACCGCGTGGCCCGTCTCGTCAGGGAGCTGCGAGCGGACGGTTTCGCCCAAACAGTCGATGGCCAGGAGGATGTCGGACTTTGGAATCCCGCGTGTCACTGCGACGCCCTGGAACCAATGCACGTCCTCCGTGAAGATCGCTTCGTCCCCTGACTCAAGCGCGGACGCGAGGGCCTGCAATCGAGCCTCCATGGTCTTGCGCCATGTTTCGAATCCCTCGTCGCCGTATTGCTCGATGGCATCGCTCGCGCGCTCATAAAAGAGTGCGGAGGCAAGGCCTGCTAGCCCCCGACTGGAGGTGCGGACGAGTTCGGCGGTGAATGCAGCGGCACGCGTCATAGAGCGTCGGTCATGGGGGCGGAGTGGTCGCCGAATCGTTCGGCGAGCTTCAGAAGGATAGGAAATAGGACGGCATATTCGATCGCCAGAGCCAGGAAGGACCAGGCATTGAGTGGAAGTGCCGTAGCGTCCAGTCGCTGCCCCGACCAGAAGGAGAGGGGTCCACCTACGGCTCCCAGGAGCGCGGCGAGGCGCATTCGGCCCCGGAGCCAGCCCAGGGATCCGTTCAGGGTAGAGCCAACCGTGACCCATAGGACGACGATCCAGGGGGGCACGATGAAGGCCCAGGCCCCCCCGCCTCCAAGGGGGAGGGCTGCGCTGGGGAAGGCGATCACCCCGGCGCTGTAGAGGCCAGAATCCACCACAAGCCCGATGAGTCCCGCGGTCGCCCAGAGTCGGATCTCCGCCGCCCAGAGGGGCTTACGGAAGAACCAGAGGTTGCATGGAAGGAGCAGCAGCGCCGCCAGGGCCCCGATCCAAGGCCTTCCGTCCCGAGCCCCCAGGACGCAGGCGAAGTAGATCGCCTGGAACAGACCGAAGTTGACGAGCTTTTGGTTCAAAGGGGAGCCAGCAGTGTCCCAGCGATGCGTGGAGCGAATCCACGCCCCTCGCGGGCGTACACCATGTGGGCGACGGAGATATGGCGCTCGTCGAAGCCGCCTTCGCAATAGGCGAAGTAGAAGTCGAAGAGCCTCAGGAAATCGTCGTCAAAGCCCAAGGCCTGGGCCTCATCCCGCTTCGCACGCAGGGTGTCGCGCCAGGTTCGAAGGGTTGGAACGTAGTGATGGCCGATGTCCTCGAGGTGCACGAGGCGGAAGTCACTGGCTTCCCGTGCGGCGTTCGAGAGGGCGCTCACGGATGGGATGCAGCTGCCCGGGAAGATGTGCCGCTGGATGAAGTCGACGGCCTTCCTGGCCTTCTCGAAGTGGCGATCGTGGATGGTGATTGCCTGGATCGCGAGGGCGCCACCGGGGTTGAGCAGCCGCTCGCAGGACTTGAAGTAGGCCGGGTAGTGTTTCGCCCCGACGGCCTCGATCATCTCCACGGACACGATCTTGTCGTAGGTCCCGCGCAGGTCGCGGTAGTCCACGAGGAGCAGTTCGATCCGATCTGCAAGCCCCGCGGCTTCGATTCGCTCCTTCGCGAAAGCGTGCTGCTTCTCCGAGATCGTCGTCGTCGTGACGCGGCAACCGAATTTGGCTGCGGCCCGCATGGCGAAGGCTCCCCAGCCCGTTCCGATCTCCAGGAGGTGATCGGTGCTCTTGAGGTCGAGGCGCTCGCAGAGGCGATCGATCTTCGCGAGCTGGGCTTCTTCGAGACCCATGTCGGCTCGCTCGAAGACCGCCGATGAGTACGTCATCGTCGGGTCGAGGAAGAGTCCGAAGAACTCGTTCGACAGGTCGTAATGGGCGGAGATGTTCTTGCGCGAGCCACCCCGTGAGTTGGCACGGAAGGCGTGGTAGGCCTTCAGGAACGGGAGGGAGAGCCTTGCGAGGCCGCGCTCCATTCCGTCCAGTGCGTCGATGTTCGAGACGAAGACTCGCACGACATCGGTGGGCTCAGGGGAGGTCCACCAGCCGTAGGCGAAGCCTTCGCCGGAACCAACGCTGCCGCGCAGCGCCAAGGAACTCCAGAATCGGTCGTCGTGCACATCGACGATGCCATGGCTCGCTCCGACTGTGTGGGTGTCGCGGGCCTCCCCAAACGTCTCCGATCCGTGGGCCGTGCGCACGGTCAAGGAGCCCTTGGTCAGGGCCCGGAGCCGGCCGCGAACGGCCCGCTCGAGAAGGCTCATCTTCGGACGCGCGCCATCGAGAAGCGGCCGCTCACGGTGCGCGTACGTCTCGTCGTAAGTGGGCGACGAAATCTCCGAGGTCGATGCGCGTTCGACGGTCGCCTGGCGGGCGGCCCCTGATTCCATGAGAGTCATGTTCACACGCTGGTTGGATTCGTGAAGAAGGGCGTGCGCTTCATCCAAAGGCGCAGCGCTTGCCAGTAGATCGCCCCGTGGACCTTGCCCGTCATCCACGGATGACGGATCAGGCAGCGGCGAAGCTCGGCGGGGGTGATGGCGCGCCGTTCCATGGTGAGGGCGACGTCAAAGACCCGTTCCAGCCCGCGGAGCTCGCCATCGGGAGCGAGGTCCGCCGGCATAGCGCCTGCCGCCGTCTCAGCGGCTCCCGCCACGGTTTCTGGCGCCTGGACCACCGGGGCGTGGTTCTCCATCGCCACCCGGAGTTGGTCTCCGGGGGTGTTGAAGCTCCAGGCGTAGTGGTGATCCATGGGGAAGAACGGTGAGACGTGGAAGCTCTTGGGGAAAGTCCACGTGAGCCATTCGTCGCGGGGGGTCCCGGTGGATGCAGGCAGAACGTACGCGTGCCGTTCTCCCCAAGGCGTATTCGTGATCTCGGCGGTCACGGAGTGCAGGGTCTCGCCGTCCTCCTCGAAGAGGTAATAGAACGAGACCGGGTTGAAGCAGTGCCCGAGGAAGGCCAGGTGGGTCAGGACGCGGATGGGGCCGTTTGGGGGCGGCGAGCCCAGGGCCTCGGCGACCCGCTCCCTGACACACTCCTTGAGGGGGCGCTTTGGGTCCCCGAGGTAGTACCGGCGCCGGAAGGAGGCGATGTTCCAGCGCTCATGGCTCCAGAGCCAGGATCCATCGAAGAGGGTCTCGACCTCATCCAGGTCGAGGTAGAGCTGGAAGAGGCGGTAAGTGAAGCGGTGGGGCTTCGGCTTGTGGCGGGAGTGCTGGACGCGTCCGACATAGACCGCCGATCGGAGTTCGGTCATGGTCGGGGGGCGCCGTCGCGGGCAGCCCCGCCGGCCAAGCCTGGGCGCAGCTCTTCGGGCCGATCTGGGAGTTTCGGATCGACGCCCATGCGGACGAGGGCGCGGCGGGCGCTCTGCAGGCCGTCCTCGTGGAAGCCGAAGCTCCAATAGGCACCGCAGTAGTGCACACCGCGGGCGCCGTCGATCTCCTCGAAGCGGCCCTGGGCCGCGATGGCTGCGCTGTCGAAGATCGGATGGTGGAAGGTCTTGGTCTCGATGATCGACTCGGGGGCGATGGCGCTGTTCGAATTCAGGGAGACGAACAGGTCGTGGGGGCCCTCGATGGACTGCAGCGGATTCATCCAATAGGTCACCCGCACGGGATCCTTCTCCACGCCCGGCTCCTTCGGGACCCACACGTTCCAAGCGGCCCAGGCCGCCTTCCGGTGGGGCATGAGCACGGGGTCGGTGTGCAGCGTGACTTCGTTGGGCTGGTAGCGGATCGCGCCGAGGACCTCGGCCTCGGCCTCCGTCGGGTCCGCCAGCATCTTCAGGGCCTGGTCCGAATGGCACGCGAGGAGGACCTTGTCGAAGGTCTCGGTGCCGCCGGCCGTGGTGAGCTCAACCGTCTCGACGGACCCGTCTCCAGGGATGGGGCGCACGCTCTGGACCGGGGTGGAGAGGCGCACCTTCCCCAGAACCGGGGCGAGGAGCGCGTCCGCGTAGGCCCGGCTGCCGCCCTCGACGGTCAGCCAAGGCGGGCGGTCCTCGACTTGCAGGAACCCGTGGTTCGCGAAGAAGCGCACCAGAGACCGGGCAGGGAACGAGAGGATCTCATCGGGGATCCCAGACCACACGGCGCAGGCCATGGGCACGATGTGCCACTGGATGAAGGGCTGTGAGTACCCGCCCTCCTCGAGAACCTCGCCCAGGGTCGGGCCCACCCCGTCCGGGTCCTTTTCCAGCAGGCCCGGGGCCTCCTTGTAGAACCTGAGGATGCCGCGGATCATGCTCCAGAAGCGTGGCCGCAGCAGGTTGCGTTTCTGGGCGAAGAGCGTGCGGGTGCTCGTGCCGTTGTATTCCATCGCGTCCTGGTCGACGCGGGCGGAGAAGCTCATGTCGCTGGATTTCCAGCCGACCCCGAGCTCGTTCAGGAGCGCGCAGAACCCCGGATAGGTGCGCTCGTTGAACACGATGAAACCCGTGTCCACGACGTAGTCGTGTCCATCGAGGCTCGTTTTGACCGTGGCGGTGTGGCCTCCAATGCGATCGCGGGCCTCGAAGATGTGAACTTCGTGGCCCGCGTCATGGAGCCGCCGGGCCGCGACCATTCCGGAGATCCCGGTCCCGACAACTGCGACTTTCAAATGTGTAGGTGGATCGCTCCCGCGATCCCGGCTCAGGCGCCGATGCGGCGCGCCTGGAGAGCGCGCTCGGGGACAGGGCGGATGTCCCAGACCAGCCCGAAGATCGACAGGAACTTCAGGACGTAGTAGGACACGTCAATCTCCCACCAGTAAAAGCCCTGGCGCGCCGAGGCCGGGTAGTGGTGGTGGTTGTTGTGCCAGCCTTCGCCGAGGGTGATCAGCGCGATCAGGAAGCTGTTGCGGCTCGTATCCTTCGTGTTGAAGCGACGGCGGCCGAAGACGTGGGCCAAGGAGTTGACCGTGAAGGTGCCGTGGTAGAGGGCGATCGTTGAGACGACGAAGCCCCAGACGAGCATCTGCCAGCCGTTGGTCCCAAGGCCCGGTGCCCACTTCTCAAGGGCGACGCCAAAGAGGAACATCGAGACGCCGAGGAGCACGGGCACCAGGATGTCGAAGCGGTCGAGGAACCGTAGCTCCGGGAAGCGCGCAAAGTCCTTCACGCGCTCGATGCGCGAGCGGAAGTTGGTGCGATCGAGGACCCAGCCGATGTGGCTCCAGAAGAAACCCTTCTGCGTGGGCGAATGGATGTCCTCGGGCTGATCGGAGAACTCGTGGTGGTGGCGGTGGTGGGCCGCCCACCAGAGGGGGCCACGCTGCGCCGCGCTGGCTCCCATCACGGCCAGGACGAACTGGCCCACGCGGGACGTACGGAACGCACGGTGGGAGAAGTACCGGTGGTAGCCCGCGGTGATCGCGAACATGCGCACGACGTAGAGGGTGATGCCTGCGATGAGGGCGACCCAGCTAAAGCCGACGGCGAACACAAAGAGGCACGACAGGTGCATCGCGAGGAACGGGACCACGCGGCCCCAGTCGATACTCGCGGCGCCGTTTTCGTCGATCGCCTTCGTTTGCTGGTGCGAGGACTTGTCGTTGGACGTTCCGGCCCAGGAATCGAACCAGCGAACTAGCGTCATAGACGTGCGCTTGAGGGCTGCTTGCATCAGGAATTCACTTCTGTGCCCGCTCTGTGGACATCCCCATGGGGATGTCCCGCGGACGGTGCGGGGGAGGCCCCGGAGGGGGGCCTGGGAGACAGCTCGCCAGGAGCTTCTGAGTCGAGGGCCCCGTCGCGACCAGCGCTTGAGGGCACGGGGGAAGGGACGAGGCGATAGTGGGACACTGCCCACTCCGATCCGCCCCGATATCCGAAGAGTTCTTCGCAGGCGAGGAAGAAAATTCGCCAGCGTTGGAACCAGGCGCTCGCCTGATCCCCGTAAGTACGCGTGAGCACGGGCATGACCTCGGCCTTGCGGGCCTCGAGGTTTTCGCGCCAGAGCTTCGCGGTGCGGGAGTAGTGCCGGCCGGAGACCACGGTGTGGTCCTCCACGGCGAAGGGCACGTCAGCCCCGGAGGTGAGCTCTTCCATCAGGTCGTCGGCGGGCATCATGCCGCCGCTGAAGAAGTGCTTGCTCATCCAGTCCGTGTCGTCCTTGACGTCGAACGGGTAGTTGAGCGTGCGATGGGTGAAGATGTGAATGAACATCTTGCCCGAGGGCTTGATCCAGCCCCGCACGCGCCCAAACAGGGTGCGCCAATCGCGCATGTGCTCGAACATCTCCACGGAAACGATGCGGTCGAAACCGCCTTCGATCCCGGACGCGGACGGAACGTCGACGCGGGCGTCGAACTCGTTCATGTCCTTCGTGATGATCTGGATGTTCCCGAGGCCACGTTCCTTGGCCCGCGACATGATGAACTGACGTTGGGGGGCCGAGTTCGACACGCCCACGATCTTGGCCTTCGGGTCTGTCTCTTATACACATCTCCGAGCCCACGAGACTAGGCATGATCTC
>CAJXRJ010000339.1 GCA_913058555.1 uncultured bacterium | reverse complement strand
CGAGATCATGCCTAGTCTCGTGGGCTCGGAGATGTGTATAAGAGACAGGACCTACTTGCCGCCGTATTGGGCGGTGTAGTAGTCCCGATAGGCCCCAGAGCGCACCGACTGGAGCCACTCATCGTTGTCCAAGTACCACTGGATGGTCATGGGAAGGGCCTGCTCGAAGGTGTAGCGGGGCTTCCAGCCGAGATCCTTGTCGATCTTGGCCGCGTCGATGGCGTACCGGCGGTCGTGGCCTGGGCGATCGGTGACGTACTCGATCAGCGAGTCCGACTTGCCCAGGTGCCCGAGGATCGCTTTGACGATGTCGATGTTCGGGTATTCGTTGTGGCCCCCGATGTTGTACACGTCGCCCGGTGTGCCCTTTTCCATGACCGCGAGGATCGCCTCGCAGTGGTCACGGACATAGAGCCAGTCGCGGATCTGCATGCCATCGCCGTACACCGGAAGACTTTTCTCCTCCCGGGCGTTGGCAATCATCAGCGGGATCAGCTTCTCGGGAAACTGATAGGGCCCGTAGTTGTTCGAGCAGCGCGTGATGAGCGTCGGGAACCCGTGGGTGTGGTGGGCCGCCCGAACGAGCATGTCGCTGCCCGCCTTGCTCGCGGAATAGGGCGAGTTCGGGGCCAGGGGCGTGTCCTCATAGAAGAACCCAGTCTTTCCGAGCGAGCCGTAGACCTCGTCGGTGGACACGTGGACAAATCGGTCCACGGAGCGCTTCCGGGCCTCGTCCAGCATGACCTGGGTGCCCATGACGTTGGATTGGACGAAGGGCAGGCCGCTCTTGATCGAGCGGTCCACGTGGCTTTCCGCCGCGAAGTGAACGACATGGCTGACCCCGCTCTCCCCCGCCGCATCAAAGGCCTTCGCGACGTCATCGGCGTTGATGATGTCGCCGTGCACGAACGTGTAGTTCGGGTTGGCCTCGATCCCCTTGAGGTTTTCGAGGTTGCCAGCGTAGGTCAGCGCATCGAGGTTGATGATCCGATCTTCGGGCCGATCCTCGGTCAGCATCCTGACGAAGTTAGCCCCAATGAATCCGGCGCCGCCGGTGACGAGAATGGTTCGGGTCATTCGGATTCACCTCCAAGGTAGGTGAGCAGGGCTTCCCTCCAGGGAGCCAATGGGGCCCCACGGAGTTCGCTGAGTTTGGTGCAGTCGAGCACACTGTATTTGGGCCGCGCCGCCGGGCGCGGGAATTCTTCGCTGGCGCAAGGGTCCACCCGGACACCTTCGATCCCGCTGGCCTCGATCGTGGCCACCGCCAGGTCGAACCACGAGCACTCGCCTTCGCAAGCCGCGTGGTAGATGCCAGCTTCGCCTTTCTCGAGCACGTCCCAGAGCGCTGGAGCGAGCTCCAACGTCGAGGTGGGCGAGCCGATCTGGTCCGCCACGACCGTCAGCTTGTCCCTCTCACGGGCAAGACGCTGCATCGTGTTCGGGAAGTGGCCGCCGCGGGGCCCGTAGAGCCACTGGGTCCGAACGACCCGTGCGCCGTCCGGATGGGCTTCGAGGGCCTGGCGTTCGCCGTCGAGCTTGGTCCGGCCGTAGACCGACATCGGGTTCGTGGCGGCGGTCTCGACGTAAGGTTCCTTCTGCTCGCCGTCGAACACGAAATCCGTCGAGACGAGCACCATGGGGATCCCCGCTCGGGCGGCCGCCCGAGCGAGCACACCGCAGGCGTCGCCGTTCACGGCCTGGGCCAATTCCGGCTCTTCCTCGGCCTTGTCCACGGCGGTGTAGGCCGCGGTGTGAATGATGCCGTGGAAGGGCCCTGCGGAGTCGAAGAGTCCACGCACCTGGTCATCGTCCGTCAGGTCGATGCCGTGCACGTCGACCCCATGGGCCTCGCGCATGTCCGTGCCGCAAACCTCGCGGTCCTCAGGCGCAGCCATCAGGACCTGGCTGCCCAGCATGCCCGCCGCTCCTGTGACCAGGATGCGCCTCGGGCCCGCGGGCGCTTCCGCCGCGGGAGCTGCGCTAGCCGATGATTTCGGCTCTTGGTTGGATTCCACCATGGTGGGTTCAGGTGTGGGCCCAAGGATGAGCCCGGAGTTGAACTCAGAGAATGAGTCAGTCGAGCTTGTTGGCGCCGCCGTCGGCCACAAGCTTGGCGGCCGCGTGCAGCGACTCGAAAGTGCCTGCGTCGGTCCACCAACCGTCGAGGACCTCACAGGTCATCGAACCGTCCTCGATGAACCAGTTGTTCACGTCGGTGATCTCAAGCTCGCCGCGGTCCGAGGGCTCCAGCTTGTGGATGATGTCCCAGACCCGGCCGTCGTACATGTAGATGCCGATCACCGCGAGGTTGGACACGGGCTCCTTCGGCTTCTCGATGATCTTCGTGACCTTGTCCCCGTCGAGGGTCGCTACGCCGAAGCGATGCGGGTCGTGCACCTCCTTCAGGAGGATCTTGGCGCCGCCGCCCTGTGCTTTGAAGTCCGACACCGCTTTCACGATGTTCTTCTCGATCAGGTTGTCCCCGAGGACCACCGCGATCGGCTCGCCCGCAGCCCAATGCTCGGCCAGGCCGAGGGCCTCCGCGATGCCGCCTTCGCCTTCCTGGTAGGTGTAGTTCAGGTGCTTCAGCCCGAAGTCCCGACCGTTGCCCAGGAGCGATAGGAAGTCACCGGACTTGCGCCCCCCGGTGACGATCATGATGTCGTCGATCCCCGCATTCACCAGCGTTTGGATCGGGTAGTAGATCATCGGCCGGTCGTAGACCGGGAGGAGGTGCTTGTTGGTGATCTTGGTGAGCGGGAAGAGCCGCGTGCCGAGACCGCCAGCGAGGATGACGCCTTTCATCTGGGGAGGATTGGGACTGGTGGGCGCGGCCGCTTCCAGAGTGGAAACGGCGCTTGCCCGGTCTGAGGAGGGTCGGAAGCTGATCTTCCGGCGGGAGAGACTACCCGGTCAGCGCCGGGGAGGGTGGATCGAGCGTCTCGGCGAGAGAATGTCGGCCAGACGCGTCCAGGAATCGGAATCGGGGATGCCCTTGGAGGGGTCCTTGGGACGCCTTCAGGACGTCGCTGAACTCTGCGGCTCCATCTCCTTGCGGTACCAAGCAACGAATCGTTCGAGGCCCTCGGCCACCGTCGTGTGGGGGTCGTACCCCAGCTTCTCGCGGGCCTTGGCCACATCGGCGAACGTGATCACGACGTCCCCCGGCTGCATGGGCTGGCGATCGAGAACGGGGGCCTTGCCACAGGCCGTCCCAATGAGATCCACGAGCTCAGCCAAGGAGGTCGTCTGGGACTCCCCGAGGTTGTAGATCTCGTAGCCCTCACAGCGATCGATGGAGCGCACGACCCCGTCCACGATGTCGTCGACGTAGGTGTAGTCCCGGCGGGTGGTGCCGTCCCCGAAGAACGGGAGGGACTCGCCGTTGAGAGTCATTCGCACGAACTTGTGGATCGCCATCTCAGGCCGCTGGCGCGGTCCGAAGACGGTGAAGAACCGCAGGCACGTGGTGGGGATCCCGTACAGATGGTGGTGCGTGTAGGCGAGCAGTTCGCCGGCGCGCTTGGTGGCCGCGTAGGGCGAAACCGGGTTGTGCACGTCGGCCGCTTCGCGGAAGGGCACCTCCTTGTTGCCGCCATAGACGCTCGACGAGGAGGCAAAGACGAACCGCGTCTCCGGGCGCTTCCGGAGCTCCTCGAGCAGGATGATCGTGCCCCGGACGTTGACGTCCTGGTAGTGGAGCGGGTCCTCCAGGGAGGGGCGCACGCCCGCCATGGCCGCGAGATGCACCACCGCGTCGAAGTTCCCTTCGTCGAAGAGCCCCGAGACGAGGTCCTGGTCGCGGATGTCGCCTTCCACGAGGGACACGGGGCCCTCCCCCATCGCCCCCCCCGCAGCCCGTTCGATGGCCGCGATGTTCTGCCGCTTGATCGCGGGGTCGTAGAAGTCGTTGAAGCTATCGAGGATGACCACGTCGTCGCCGCGGGCCAAAAGGGCCTCCACGAGGTGCGAGCCGATGAATCCGGCACCGCCTGTGACGAGAATCTTCATGGGTGTCTTCTGGCTAGGTGCGGTCACTCTACCGTCACGCTCTTCGCAAGGTTCCGGGGCTTGTCGATGTCGCAGCCGTGGATTTCGGCGATGTGATACGCGACGAGCTGTAGCGGAATGGAGTTGAGGATCGGTGAGAGCCACTCGGAGGTGGCGGGCACCGGGATGGAGGAAGCCGCGATGGCATGGCTGGCCGCGTCGGAGCCCACGCTGATCGTGACGCCCCCCCGTGCCTTGACCTGCTCGATGTTGGCGCGGGTCTTCTCTGCGACCTTGCCCTCGGCGTTGATCACGAGGATCGCCATGTCCGTATCGATCAGGGCGATCGGCCCATGCTTCATTTCGCCGGCGGCATAGCCCTCGGCGTGCACGTAGGCGATCTCCTTCAGTTTCAGGGCCCCCTCAAGGGCCACCGGGAAGTTCACGCCACGGCCGAGAAACAGGAAACCCCGCTTGCCGGCGTGCTGCTGGGCGACTTCGCGGCAGCGGGCGATGGCCGCATCGGTGAGCAGAGATTCGACCTTGGGCCGGATCATGCGCAGCTCCTCGAGGATCTCGCGGGCCTTGTGCTCGTGCAGGACCCCGCGGCCCCGGGCCAGACGAATCGCAAGCAAGGTGGCGGCCACGACCTGGGCCGTGAATGCCTTGGTGCTCGCGACGCCGATCTCCGGCCCCGCGTGGGTCAAGATCGTCGCCTCGGACTCGCGCACCTGGGTGGAACCGGCCACGTTGCAGATCGCGGCGGTGCGGGCGCCGAGCTCGCGGGCGAGGCGCGTCGCCGCCAGGGTGTCGGCGGTCTCACCCGACTGCGTGATCGCGAGGGCGACGGTGCCGTGCACGAGGCGTGGGTTGCGGTAGCGGAACTCAGACGCGAAGTCGAAGTCGACGGGGATGCCCGCCAGCCCCTCGATGAGGTAGCTCGCGATCTGTCCCGCGTGCAAGGCCGTGCCGCACGCCAAGATCTGGATGCGCTCGATGGACCGACAAAAGTCGTCATCGAAGGCCCCGCCTTCAAAGCGCACGTCACCGGCGCCGAGGTCGATCCGATCGAACGCCGTGCGTGCGATGACGTCCGGCTGCTCGTGGATCTCCTTAAGCATGTGGTGGGGATAGTCCCCCTTGCCGGAGTCCGACGGGTCCCACTCGATCGCGCGCGCCTCGCGGGTCACCGGCTGACCAGAGGCGTCGACGACGTCCAGGCGGCCCGGGCCGATGAGGGCGATGTCGCTGTCTTCGAGGAAGACCACGTTGCGCGTGTAAGGCAGAACGCCGAGCTGATCACTGGACAGGTACCCGCCGTCTTCGGTCACGCCCACGACCAGGGGCGGCCCCTTGCGGATCGCAAGGAGCACGGGACCCGTGGGTGTCTGCGCAAGAACCGCCAAGGCGTAGTAGCCCGTCACCCGGGGCAGCACCCCGCGGATCGCGCGGACCAGAGCGGCCTCGTCGCCGCCCTCTTCCACCCAGAGCCGGTCGATGTAGCGCGTGAGCACTTCGGTGTCCGTCTCGGAAGAGAAGGACTCCCCTTCGTTCAGGAGCTCGCGCTTGAGCTCGATGTAGTTCTCGATGATGCCGTTGTGCACCACCGCGAGCTTGCCGGAGCGCCCGGTGTGCGGGTGGGCGTTGGCGTCGGAGGGCTCCCCATGGGTGGCCCAACGCGTGTGCCCGATGCCCGCGAGGGCACCGAGGAACGCGCCGTCACCGAGGGCCTCTTCCAGGTTGGCAAGGCGCCCACGCTTCTTGCGCACCGAGACACCACCGTCATGGACGATGGCCACACCGGCGCTGTCATAGCCCCGGTACTCCAGCACGCTCAGGCCGTCGATCAACCCCTCGGTGACCGACCCGCTCTTCAGGAGAGCTCCAACGATGCCACACATATGACTAGCCCTTGGGGACTGCGGACGCGGCCTTGGCGGCGGGCTGGTCCCGCTCATCGGCGACCTTGCCCCGGAAGTAGTCGAGGGTCCGGCGCAGCCCCGTATCGAGGTCGACCGTCGGCCCCCATCCAAGGATGGACTTGGCCTTCGTGATGTCCGGCTGGCGCACTTTCGGATCGTCCATCGGCAGGTCCTTGAAGATGATCTCTGAGGCCGACCCGGTGAGCTCCACGACCTTCTTGGCGAAGTCGAGGATCGTCATCTCGGCGGGGTTGCCGATGTTCGTGGGCTCCGGCTCGTCGGAGTTGAGCAGGCGCCAAATCCCTTCGACGAGGTCATCCACGTAGCAGAAGGAACGGGTCTGGGAGCCGTCGCCGAAGACCGTGATCGGTTCGCCGCGCATGGCTTGGCCCATAAAGGCGGGCAAGGCGCGGCCGTCGTTCAGGCGCATGCGCGGGCCGTACGTGTTGAAGATCCGGATGATCCGCGTCTGCACGTCGTGGAAGCGGTGATAGGCCATGGTCATGGCCTCGGCGAAGCGCTTGGCTTCGTCGTAGACGCCGCGCGGCCCCACCGGGTTCACGTTGCCCCAGTACGACTCCGGCTGGGGGTGGACGAGGGGATCGCCATAACACTCCGACGTCGACGCGAGCAGGAATCGCGCGTTCTTCGCCTTGGCCAAGCCGAGGGCCTTGTGGGTTCCGAGGGAACCGACTTTCAAGGTCTGGATGGGGAGCTCGAGATAATCGATCGGGCTCGCGGGGGACGCAAAATGGAGGATCGCGTCGAGCCGTCCGGGCACGTGGATGAACTCGGTGACGTCCTGGTTCATGAACAGGAAGTCCTCCCGCCCAAACAGGTGCTCGATGTTGTCGAGGGACCCGGTGATGAGGTTGTCCATGCAGATGACTGCATAACCCTCACTCAGGAATCGCTCACAGAGGTGGCTACCGAGGAAACCGGCACCGCCGGTGATGAGAACGCGCTTCATGGACTGATTGCGAATGAGGTGATCGCGGAGCGCGGAGCGCTGGCGGAGTGACGCGGGGGCGGCAGGCTGGGGGGTGATTTCCATCGTGTATTCGTTGCGCGATTCTTGGCTCAAGGGCCGTCCTCGCCCTCCACGTCGCCGGTCTCCCGGCGCAGGTTGGCTTCGGCGAGGGCGCGGCGCTCCTCGGGGGAGCCGAGGCCTTCGAAGAGGATTTCGTCCCCCACGTCGAGCCGCACCACAAGGCCATAGCCCGTGATGTCGCTGGGGCCGGCAGCCCGGATTCGGGCGCCCTCCCGGGACGCTTGGACGCCGAGATCTCCCCGAAGTTCAATGCGACCGCCGTCGGACAGGACCGTTCGAGAGTCAGGATCGAGCTCAAATGGGGCGGTGCCCACGTCGAGCACGGCGAGGTCGATCGAGTCGCTCGGGTCGAGCACGATGATCTCCTCGCGGTAGCTGATCGTGCCCTTGCGCCCCGATCGATTGGAGACCCGGATCAGGTTCTTGCGGAGCTCTCGGATGCCGAACATTCCGTTGTCCGCCTCGAGCAACGCGCCGCCCGGAAGCTGGATCTGGCCGATCTCCCCGAAGATCACCGTGGCGTCCGAGACCTCCATCAGGGTGAAGATCGGCTCCCGCCGGCTTTCGGAGCCAACGACGCCGGCGCAGTTGCCGCGCAGCATGACCTGGGTCGCACCCGGAAGGAGCACCTCAGCAAAACCCTGGGGACCCGAGTACACCCAGGAGCCCGCGGGAACACGGGCGCCTTTGTCGTACCACCGAAGCTCAATCGTCGACAGCGTCTCGGCGATCCGGACGCTGACAAGGTCGCTGTGGCGAATGACCAAGGCCTCCTCCGGGCCACGGGCGAAGGTCGCTTTGGCTCCGTCCGGCAGGGGCTTGGTGATCGGCTTGAGCATCCCCGGGTAGCGCTGGGTATCGATGTAGCACCCCCCGAGGCCGAAGGCTCCGAAGAGGGCCAACCCCATGGCGACGAAGGAGTGCGGCCAACCAGCATTCCGGCCAAGGGCCCCCACCGAGACGCCTGCAGCAGAATCGCCCGTCTGTCTCTTATACACATCTGACGCTGCCGACGATATGCAGTGTGTAGATC
>CAJXRJ010000338.1 GCA_913058555.1 uncultured bacterium | reverse complement strand
ACACTGCATATCGTCGGCAGCGTCAGATGTGTATAAGAGACAGGCTTCGGCTGTATTCATGGGATCCGGACGCTCTCGAACGCCTGGAAGTACCCGAGGGAGATCGCGTCCGGATCCCATGAATACAGCCGAAGCGTCGGCGGGGAGCCGACGCTTCGGAGTAGGGCTTCGTCGAGCCCCATGGCGTATTCCGCCGAGCACCCGAACGTTTCGATCAGGCGCCAGGTTTCCCGTTCCATGGATTGAGCGGGGAGGGGTCCCAGGTGCTCCCCGGGAACCCAGCCCAGACTATCAGTCCGCGGAGATGTGCTTCTCGTACGCGGCTGCGTCGAGGAGGTGATCGAGGCTCGGGTCGGTGGGCTTGATCTTGATCAGCCAGCCCTTCTTCCAGGGATCCTCCGAGAGGATCTCGAGGTGCTCGTCGATGTCGGAGTTGATCTCGACGATCTCTCCGCCAACGGGGGCATTCAGATCCGAAACGGCCTTCACCGACTCGATCTCGCCGAAGGTCTCGCCGGCGTCCACGTTCCGACCGAGGTCGGGTAGGTCGCAGTAGACGAGGTCGCCTTCGTTGCCGTTGGAGAGTTCCTCCACGGCGAAGTCGGTGATGCCGACGACGATCAGGTCGCCCTCGAGCTTGGCCCACTCATGGGAGTCCATGTACTTGCGGTCGTCGGGTCGCATCGTGGTATCGCTTTTGTTGGTCACTTGCGTGTACGGGAATAGAAGGGGAGCTCGCATACAACGCACGATTGGCGCTTGCCGCGAATGTCCATGTCAATGGTCTGGCCCGGCTCCGCGAGGGCCACGGGAAGGTAGGCGGAGCCGATGTTCGTATCGAGCGTGGGGGAGACGGCGCCGGAACAGATCGCGCCGACCTCCTCGTCCCCGTGGAAGAGCGTGTAGCCCTGGCGCGGGACGCGCTTGCCGTCGGTCTTGATGCCGACAAGTTTGCGCACCGGCGACTCTTTGATCTTGGCGAGGGCCTCGCGGCCGATCCAATCGCCCTTTTCCTCTTTGAAGGAAACGCCGAAGTTCAGGCCGGCCTCAATCGGGTTGTGATCTTTGTCGATCTCGTGACCGTACAGCGGCATGCCCGCCTCGAGGCGAAGCGTGTCGCGGGCGCCAAGGCCGATGGGGGCGATGTGTTGATCTGCGCCGGCTTCCATGAGGGCCGCCCAGACGCGGGGGGATTCCTCGTCGGGGAAGTACAGCTCGAAGCCGTCTTCGCCGGTGTAGCCCGTTCGACTCACGCGCACGTTGGGGATCCCGCAGACGGTCGCGAAGGCGAACTTGTAGTAGCCGACCTCCGAGAGGTCTTTGTCTTCGACCACTGGCTGCAGGGCCGCCTGGGACTTAGGTCCCTGGAGCGCGATCATCGCGAGCTCGTCCGAGCGATCGGTGATCGTCACGTCGTGGTCGCCCTTGTGGGAATCCATCCAGTCGAGCACTGCGGCCTTGTTCGACGCGTTGGCCACCACAAAGACTTCCGTCGCGTCCGTCTTGTAGAGGAGGAGGTCGTCGAAGGGGCCCCCGTCCTCACCGCAGATGAGGCCGTAACGAATAGACCCCTCGGGGATCTTGGCCACGTAGCTCGTCACGAGCCCGTCCAAGAATGGGACGGCGTCAGCGCCGGTGACGTCGATGCGCCCCATGTGCCCCAAATCGAAAAGGCCGGTGTGGGCCCGCACTCGCTTGGCCTCGTCGAGGATCGAGGCGTACTGCACGGGCATGCTCCATCCGCCGAAGGGCACCATCTTCGCGCCCGCTTGGACGTGCACGTCGTGGAGGCGTGTTTGCTTGAGATCCTGGTCGCTCATAGGGCGCAGAGTGTAGGGATTCGGGACGCGCGGGGCACGGAGAGACGCCCTCCCTCGGGGAGTCCGTCACCGGAGTTTGCTGAGCGGGATAGGTTTGAGTGGATAGGCCGCCAGGGGGGCGCGCTGGTCCAAAACCCGCGCCATGACATCTAAAATGCTCCGAAGCAGCCTCATCCTCACGGTTTCGACCGTCATTTTCGCCTCCTCGGCCACTGCTCAGGACCCATTCGTGCCCTCTGAGCGCTGGACGGCGGCTCCCGCCGACCAAGGCCCCGATTGGACGCCCGAGGACGTGCGATTTGCGGGCTCCGGTGCCTTCATCTGGACTTCCCTGAGGGGCGGCCCTGACACCCTGCACGTTTACGACTCCGTTGCCGGAGGCGCCACCCAGGCCCGGGCCATCGTCCCGCGGGGGGCCACAGAGTTCGGCGTGGCCCAGCTAGCCGCGGGGTCCCGTGGGGACCGGATCTACAGCCTGCGCCAGGGCGAGGCGCCCACGCCCTTCAGCCGCATGGCCGTGATCGAAGCTTTCGATCCGCGCTCGGCCTCCGGCGGAAGCACCATGACCAGCTCCTGGATGCACGACATGGGCGCGCGCATCAACGGCCCCGTCAAGATTGCCACGGACTCCGCCGGTGACCTCGTGGTGGGGGCCCTCTGGAACAACACGATCGCGCGGGTTCAGATCGATGTCCTCAACGGAACTGACGGCACCGTCCGTTCGAGCACCCTGCTGCCGGCCATAGGCCTCAGCGCACTGGACGTATCCGCGGACGGCACGCGCATCGCGGTGGCCTGCGGCTTGACCCTCTACGTCCTCGACGCATCTGGCCAGCTCCTTCACACCGAAGACCTCAACTCCTCCACGCCGGCCCTTTCGCTCTCTGCCAACGGCAGCGTCGTGGCCTACGGTGAGATCGGCGCCCTGCGGGCGGTTTCGGATCCCTTTGGATTCGGCTACGCGCCGTCGCTCAACGTTCCCGGATCGGGGACGGTCCTGCCGACCCGCATCGACGTCTCCGCCGACGGCACCATGATGGCCGTCGCCTGGTGGGACTACGTCTCCGGGAAGAGCGCCCGCTTCCAGATCTTCGACACGATCTTCGGCTTCGCCCTCGGTGAGCTGGACTATCCCGGCCAGTCGTCGTCGCGCCAGAACTTGCCCACCTCCGTGCGGATCTCCGACAACGGTTTCCGCGCCGCCTTCGCCTCCTGGGGCAACGGCCAAGATGCGGAGGTCGTCCTGCTTGACGCCGGCGGTTTCGCGCCGGTCATGAGCATCGATGTCCCGGGCAGTGTCCGCGGCATGGACCTCGACGCCACGGGAACGCGCGTGGCATTGGCCCATAAGGACGTCCACGCCCAGGTCTTCGGCAGCCGCGGCGCGCTTCGCCTCGCCGATACCGGGGAGCGTTCGTTCCAAGTGACCCAGACTCCGACCCTCGGTGGCGGACTCGGCCTGGTCGCAAGGGCTACGGGGGCCACCGGCGGGTTCTTCTTGCTCGGGCCTATCGCCCAGACGCCCCTCAACTTCCCGGGCGCCACAGGGTCTCTGCTCCTGGATCGCCAGCGCCTTGCCGCCTTCCCGCAGCCGACGGACGCAACCGGACGAATGGACATGGTCCTTCCGATCGGAACGGATCCGAACCTGCGCGGTGTGCAGCTCAACCTGCAGGCGGCTTTCCGGGGGCCCACCGGGCTCATCTTCTCGCCTAACCTCGAGAGCCCGTTCATGCTCGACTGATCGAGAGTCCATCAAATGCAAACGGCCGCGGCGTCCCTGGAAGTGGGGCGCCGCGGCCGTTCGCGTGTTGTGCCGTAGATCGGCCCGGCCCGATCTTGGGGCGCCAATCAGGGACGCCGAAACCGCAGGAAGTAGTTCTCTTCGAAGCCGTCGATTTCGACCTCCTCAACGAACTCAAAGCCCGCCGCTTCAATCTCGCTACGGACCACGTCCTTGCCCGCCCGCACGTGTCCGAGTAGCCATTCCCGGGAGACGCCGGGGATGCGTTCGAAGTCGACCACGATGAACTGTCCGCCCGGACGAACGGCATTGCGGATCGAGCGAAGCATGTCCTCGTGGTACTCGAAGTGGTGGTACACGTCGCACAGGTACAGGGTGTCCACCGACTGAGCGGGTAGCTCCGCGGAGCGTTCGTTCGAGAGGACCATCTCCACCTGGTCGAGGCCCGCTTCCCGCGCCCGCTCACGGACGTGGTAGACGAACTTGGGGGAGATGTCCACGGCGTAGAGCTTGCCGTCCTTGCCCACGGCGTTCGCGAAGGGCTCGAGGTAGAGCCCGGTTCCACAGCCGAGATCAGCGACGGCGTCGCCCTCTTGCAGGCCGATGGCTTCGAGGATCTCCTCGCGTGCGGCATAGACCTCACGGCTCTCCAGTTCCCAGCGCGCGGCGAATCGGTCGACGTCCGCATCCTCGGCCAGGAAGCTCGCGTTAATGTCGTCCGGGACCGGGGTGCGTTCGGCCTGGCGTGGGGTGGAGCACGCCGCGGCGCAGGCGGCGAGGACGCTGAGAATGACAACTCGTTTCATGGCAGAGATCATGCCCGAGCGCCGCCGCTGTGGCCACTCAGCGCCCGAACAGCTTCGACAACAGCGACTTCTTTTTCATCTCTGGCAGGGGGAAGGACACGGGCGATCGCACCGAACGTTGGATCCACCCCGAGGTCATCAGGCCGGCCCAGGAGACCGGACAGGGACGGCGGGCCCGCCCGGGGGACCTACAGCCCCAGGTGCTTGAGGAAGGCCGCCGCGTTGGGCTCCCGTCCGAGGAAGTCCGTCACCATGGAGAGCGCGTCTCGGCTTCCGCCCTTCGAGAGGACCTTCTTGCGGTATTCCATCGCCACCTCCGAGTTCATGGGGTCGTCCGCAAAGCGGCTCCACATGTCCTGGGCGTAGACGCTTGACCAGAGATACCCGTAATAGCCCGCTTCGTACCCGACCAGGTGGCCGAAGGACGCTTGGCGAATCAGGTTCTTGGCCACCTTGAAGACCCTCGTTTCGCGGTAGGTGTCTTCGGACACCGCGGTCGTGTCGACGGTTCCGTCCTCGTCCGTGTGAAAGCGCATGTCCATCATGCCGAGGAAAACCTGACCTTCATTGGACATGCCGGAGCCCAGGTTCTTCGCCGCGATCATGCCGTCGATCATGGCCTTGGGGAGGGGCTCGCCGGTTTCGTAGTGGCGAGCGAAGCGGGCCAGGATCTCGGGCTGCCAAGTCCAGTTCTCGAGCATCTGCGATGGTGCCTCCACGAAGTCCCGGGCGACATTCGTGCCCGAGAAGTTGGCGAGGGTCGTCTCGGTCAAGATGCTGTGCAGGCAGTGGCCAAACTCGTGGAAGAAGGTCTCGACTTCGCCGTGGGACAGCAGGGACGGCTGGGTCTCCGTGGGCTTGGTGAAGTTGCAGACGAGGGCCACCAAAGGCTTGGTGACCGTGCCGTCTGACCAGACCTTCCGTAGCCGAAGGGGGAACTGCGCGGCGTGGTTGAACTTGCCCTCCCGGGGGAAGAGGTCGAGGTAGAACTCGCCGAGGACCTCGCCGGTCTTGACGTCGGTCACCTGGTGCAGGCTCGCGTCTTCGTGCCAGAGGGGCCGGCCCGCGGCACGCGCCTCTTCTGTGATGTCGGTGAACTGGATGCCAAAGAGATCTTGGTAGACCCCAAACATCCCGCTCGTCACGGCGTCCATGGGGAAGTAGTTCCGCAGGGCGAGGGTGTCGACCGCGTACTTCTCGCGCTTCAGCCAGTTGGTGTAGAACGAAATGTCGCTTGCGCCGAGGGTCGCGTTCGGGTCCCCGGTGTGTTCACGCTTCGCGTTCTGGAACTCCTCGAAGTCCACGAGGGCCTTCTTGCGGAGCTTCGGCCGAAGGTCTTCATAGAAGGCCCAAACCGTCTCCGGGTTCTTGGCCATCTTGGTCTCGATCTCGTACGCGGCCGTCGTCGGATAACCGAGCAGCGTCGCGCGCTCGTGGCGCAGGGCGATGATCTTCTCGAGGATCCGCACGTTCTTCATGCCACCGCGCAGGCCCGCGGCAACGCCGATCTTCATGCGCGTGGCCGGGTTCTCGCAGTAGCCGAGGACGTAGCCGAAGGTCGGGCCGTTGATCTTGACGATGTAGAGCTCACCCGAGCGCTTGAGCGTGCCCGCGAAGGAGTCGGGGACACCGATGAGCTCTTCCGCTGTGAGCAGGCAAACCGTGTCGTCGTCCGCGATGTTCTTCCGGAAGTCGGACCCAAGGTCGTTGAGCTCTTCGTCGATGGCCGCAAGCCGGGCGCGAGTGTCTGATGGGAGTCCCATTCCGGCCCGCCGGTAGTCGCGCAGGGACTCATCGAAGAAGCGCCGCTCCTCGGGCGTCATCGGTGCATTCAGGCTGCCGAGTTCCTCGAGGGCCTTGAACAGCGTCTCGTCCTGTGCGACCCGGTCGAACCAGTTCGAGAGGTCGGTTTGGGCCATGCGTGCACTCTCCCTCTCCTCCGCGTCCGTGGAGACGTTCGACAAGAAGCCCGTCATCCGGGCGCGCTCGAAGAGCCACGCCACGACGTCGTCCATGGCGATGAGCGTGTTGTCGACGGTGCGCCGCTCCGCGGGCAAGGCCGCGATCGCGGCGAGTCTCGCGTTGGCCTCGTCCAGGTGATCCTGGATGGGCGAACGCGGAGCGGCCGGCTCCGGCGCGGAGTTCTGCCCCGAATCCTGGAGGGCCCAAGCGGGCGTGGGGGCGAACAGTGCAGAGGCGACGAGAGCGACGGTCGTGATCATGGGGAGTGTCTTGGGCGGGGTGGGAACCTGCCGCCAGTCTACTCTCCTCGGCCCTTGATGCGCGTCCGCGTGGAAGGACGCGGGGAAGCTCAGGCGTCCCCGTCAGGGTTCGGTTTCTGCAAGCGCCCGCGGAAGGTCTCCATGCGCTCGATGTCCTCGTCGGAGAAGCCGTCCGGGCCCCCTTGGATGGGCGTGTCGACGATCGGCGGGCGTGGCCCCTGGGGCTGCCGGGTCCTACTGGCGCCGGTTCCCGCGTCGGTCGCGGCGCCGGCCCCGCGCTGTCGCATCAGGTGCTCCCAGCCTGCGAAGCGCCCCTGGGCGCCCCCAAAGGCCTCCGCCTGGTGGCGAAGGCGCACGCTCCAGCGTTCGCGCAGGCCCGCCCAAAGCACGAAGAACCCGATCAGGCTGAGGAACCCCGCGCCGCCCAGCAGCGACACGATGATGATCGACCACGCGATGATGCTGCCAATGCGTGTGGCTTGGTCGGTGGCCACCACCCAGCTGCGGCCCCCGCGTCCCATGAAGGCACGCAGGATCCTGCCGCCGTCCATCGGGAAGGCGGGGATCAGGTTGAACACGCCGTAGCAGAGGTTGATGGCGATGAACAGCGTCGCCAAGCCGCCGAGGCCCGAGGACATCGGGACTTCGATCGCGGCGATTCGAAGCTCGCCGCTTGGCTCGCCACCGGCCAAGAATGCCACCGGCAAGGCGGCGGCGGCCAGGGCCAGATTGACGAGGGGGCCGGCGGCGGCGACCCAGGCTTCGGTGCGGGGGTCCTCCGGCATTTGGCGGATGCGGGCCATCCCACCGAGGGGCCACAGCACGATGTCCTCGACCACCAGCCCGAAGCGGCGGGCCATGAAGGCGTGGCCCAGCTCGTGGAGGAGCAAGAGCACCGTCGACATCACGATCAGTGTGATCGTGAACTCAGCCTGCCCCTTGGCGGCGCCCATGATCGCCCAGATGGCGAGCAGGTAGCCCAGCAGCAGATTCGCCCGGATCGGGATCCCGGCGATGCGGGCGATGGTGTGGTTCTCGAACAGGGCAGTCTCCAGCGCCGACGGCGCGGCGGATTCGGACGGGAAGATTAGGCGACCGCACCCCCGATTCCTACCGGGGCGCCCATTCCTACCGGGGCGCTGAGCCGCCCGCCCGCATGGGGGAGTAACGTGACCCCAACAGCCATGACTGGGAAACTGATCTCTGACGATTCACAAGACGCTGGCGCATGTCCACTGGAGGTCCAGGGGCAGCGTGGGGTGGTGGTTTGCCTCGGCGCAGCCGCGGCGGAGAGCCCCTTGCGCCATGCGACCGCCATCGCGGAAAGTCTCAGGATCGCCCTCGATGCCGCGGAACTTCAGTCGGCGGCTCGCCTTGGTGGGCCTGCGCTGGCTCTGGCGGCCTTCGCGGCCGCGGCGCCCGACCTCCCTGAGCCCGCTTGGGCCC
>CAJXRJ010000337.1 GCA_913058555.1 uncultured bacterium | reverse complement strand
GAAGGAGACCGATGCAGCGCGAGCGGCATCGGTCTCCTTCCGTAGGTGCTTGATTCGTGCCGCACGCGGTGCCGCCCTACGGCCATTGCGTCATTCGGGTGGGCCTATCGCCCCATGTGGTGCCGAGCCGTCGCTCCGTAGCTTGAGTCCATCGTCGTGGAGGGTCTCCGCACGTTCCCCGAGCCGCATCGTGCGGCCGGGGCGATGCAGCGAGGCCTCTCCGGCGAGGGAAACTCAATCGTATGCACACTATCAAGCACCACATCCTCCTTGCGCTCGCCCTAGGGGCCTCACTTGGCATGGCCTCCTGTAAGAACGGGAGCGACGACGACGGAGGGACGACGGCGCCTCCCTCGCAGCCGCTGACGGGCGGCACTATCACAGGCACGGTCTCCGACCAGAGCGGCGGCAGGCTCGCGAACGTTCAGGTCGTGGCGGAATCGAACCCGGGAACGACCACGGCGACCACGAACGAGCAGGGCTTCTTCGCCTTGGTTGACGTCCCCGCGGGAGACCCGGTCCTCAGCCTTCAGGCTTGCTGGCTATGCGGACAACATGAAGGCCACGTCGGTCGATGAGGGCCAGAACTCCCAGCTCTCCATCGCGCTCCAGGCCGTGGGCGCGGAGCAGCAGATTGACGCGAGCCAAGCCGCGACCGTAGCGCACCGCGGCGGATCCGTCATGCTCCCTGCCAACGGCATCGTCGACGGGAACGGGCAACCCGTTGCGAACGCGGTGGTCGGAGTGACCACGCTCATCCCCGGTGATCCGAAGTTCGTCGAGGCCTTCCCCGGCGAGTTCATCGGAACGGACTCCACCGGGACGGGTCCTTTGATCAGCCTTGGGGTCGTTGACGTGACGCTCCGCGACAGCAGTGGGAACGAGCTCGAGCTGGCCGCGGGCCAGACCGCGACCGTCGAGTTTCCGCTGCCTCCGCCCGCCCTCGACACGGGGGACGCCACGATCCCGCTGTGGTATCTGGATCCCGCCACCGCGCTCTGGGTCCAAGAGGGCATGGCGACGCGGGATGCGGGTGCCGGCGTCTTCCGCGGCACGGTCTCCCATTTCACCCCGTGGAACTGCGACTTCCGTCCGCCGAACTCCTTCAAGCGCATCCGCCTGACCTTCGAAGGTCAACCGGTCGCGGGCACTCGGCTGCGGATCGACGGTGGCAACTGGGCCGCCGGCGGAAGGACGGACGCCACCGGTGAGGTGCTGCTCAACGTTCCGGCCAGAGCCATTGGAACGGTCCGCATGCTGGATGCCGCAGGCAACTGGATCACGCTTCGAGCTTCCGAGACCATGGCCGATCCTGGCCAGACCATCCTCAACGTATACACAGAGGCAGACGGCGTCGTGCCGCAGGTGGCTACGGTCATCCTGAGTTGGGGCGCGCTGCCGACCGATCTGGACTCGCACATGACCGTGCCAACGGCCGGAGGACGCTCCCACGTCTACTTCTCATCGCTGGGTGACCTCTCCGCTCCGCCGTACTGCGCGCTCAACACCGACGACACCACGTCCTTCGGCCCGGAGATCGTCACGGTCACGCGCGCGTTGACCGGGTCTTACCGATACGCCGTGCACAACTACTCGACCAACGCCCAGCACCCCATCACCCAGTCCGGTGCCACGGTCATCCTCGTCACCCGGGACGCGGGGGGCCGCGTCTACACCGTCCCCACGGAGAACCCGACGGGCGCGAACTACTGGGGCGTGTTCGACCTTGTGTTTGACGCCAACGGCGCCCTGACGATCCAAGACGTCAACCAGTTCGGCAACGCCGACATCCTGAACCTCTAGTGGCAGTGTTCCCGAGTCGAGTGAGGCAGGTGGCGTTCGTCGCCACCTGCGCGGCCGCCCTTCTGGGCGCGGTGGTCTTCACCGCGTCCCAGGAGCCCGCGGTGGAGCCGCTCCCCACGTCGGCTCACCTCCCGGTGCGGCCACTCGACCAGACCCCGCTGTCTTCGCCGATGGCGCCCGCCTTGGTTCGTGTGGCTGCCCATGAATTGCCTGCCGAGGCCGCCGCAGCTGCGCCCTCGGGAGCTCCCGAGGTGATGAGCCTGGGGGGTTGGGTCGTGGGCCACGCCCCCGGCCACGGCGAGGCCTGGGCGATCGAGGCCTATCGATTGACCCCAGACCGCACCGCCGTCCTGGAGTGTCGCCGTGCGTACGTCGAGCCCAATGGCCAGCTACGCCTCACGGGCCTCGAAGCGGGCCTGTGGCAGACGGCGTTGGTGTCGCCGCGGTTCGCGTGGGGTCCCCTGGTCGACACGGCCGCGCCGCCGGCGGCCCTGCGCCTCGGCGCAGATGTTACGGGGCGGGTTCGCATCGACACGGTCGCGGACGGAGCGGCCCCGCGAGGCGTCCCGCTGTGCCTCTCGCTCACCGCGGTCCGCAGCCCCGCCCTGGCGGAGTCGCTGGTGTCTGTCCAACGGCGTCTCCCTGCCCACGAACTGTTCCTGGGCGAGGCATTGACGCTCGAGGGCGTCAGCGAGGGCACCTACGACGTGAGCGCAACCATCGCCCGCGATGAGCCCGGATGGGGCCTGCGCCCACGAACGCAGCTCGCGCGCATTACGGTCGGGCCGGGCACGGCCCAGGTGGAACTCGCGTTCTTCGACCCGTCGTTCGCCGCGCAAGTGCCGACCGTGGGCAAAGCCGCCGCGCCCCACTAGCGGCAACTTGGTGCTCCCTGGCGGGGCGCGCGGGTTGGAACGTGCGCAGACCCGCGGCTTGTGGGCCCCAGGGCGCAACTTCACGGACGCTGTTTCTGCTTTGTTCCGGTCGTCGGCGGTGCGACATCGCCCCGCCCTCAACCTATGTCGAGGAGGCCGGGAGAAAGTGGGTCTACGGTGCGGGCATGAAGAAACAAGCTACGCCCGAAGCGAAGACTCACATGTACGTCTCGGAAGCCGTCCGCACGCGCAGGGCGGTGAGGCACTTCGATGCCAATCACCAGTTGAATGACCGCGAACTTCGGTCGCTGCTGTCGGCGGTCGCCCTCGCGCCCACGGCCTACAACATTCAGAATCGGCACGTGGTCGTGGCTCTGGAGCAGGAAACCAAGGGCCTGCTACAGGCGGCGGCGTTTGGCCAGGAGCAGGTCCGTGATGGGTCGGCTGTCTTTGTACTGGCAGGTGACCTGAAGGCCCACCGCAGGACGGATCGTTTCCTTCGGAACGCGCCAGCGCACGTGCGCCAGCAGATGGAGCCCATGATCGAGGACCTGTTCGAGGGCCACCAAGCCTTGCTCCGGGAGGAGGCGGCCCGCTCCGCCGGCATGGCCGGGATGAGCCTGATGCTAACGGCGAAGGAGCTGGGCTACGATTCGTGCCCCATGACGGGTTTTGACCCGGGCCAAGTCTCCGAACTCCTCGGTCTCGACGACGACCATCCGCCGCTCATGCTGGTCGTCGTGGGCAAAGCGACGGCGCCGGCCCATGGCCGGCTAGGCTTGCTTGAGCTGGGAGAATCCGTCTCCCTCGAACGCTTCGGCAACCGGACCATCACGGGCGTCGTGGACGCCGCGTAGGGGGGGCACGCGCGGGCGCCGCTCGGCCGCCAACCCCGTGGCCCGGCTTGGCTGGGCGGCCCGCCTTCGGTTCCTTGGCGGTTTGAATTCGACGGGAGGTTCACTCTGTGGTGGACTCAGCCCATGGTGTCAGAGTTCGATTCCGGCGGTCCCTTCGCGCTCGCGGCGGAGGCCCTGCGAAAGTCCATGGGGGCCTACGCGCCGCTCAAAGAGAGTACCTGGCGCGCGCTGCTGTCCCACTGCCACGGGATGCGCTTGGCAAAGCACGAGTTCTTCTGCGTGGCGGGCTCCGTCCCGAGGAGCTTTGGGTTTGTCCACTCGGGACTCCTGCGGTGCTACGTGAGCGATGGGGAGGGCAACGAGTACAACAAGATCTTCTTCGACGAAGGCAAGTTCCCCGGGGCCATGGCGGCCCTTCTGACGTCCCAGCCATCGAAGGTTGCGATTCAAGCTCTCGAGGACACGCAGATGCTCAGCATCGACTTCGAGGGCTTCCGGGGCTTGCTGCGCCAGCGCGAGGATCTCATGTGGTTCCACATCATGTACCTCGAACAGAACTGGCTGTTGAAGAAGGAACCGCGCGAACTGGCGCTGGTCCAGGAGGATGCTACGGCGCGCTATCGTCGCTTCCTTCGTGAATACCCGGAGCTCAACGAGCGACTGCCGCTCTTCCACGTCGCTTCGCACCTCGGCATCACGCCGACCCAGCTCAGTCGCATTCGAAAAGCGGAACGAGCTTAGAAAGAGCGGGGAGAATGGCCGGCGAGTCAACCTATGTAAAGGAGGCCGGCCGGCGAGGCCTCTACGGTCGAGGCATGAGTTACCAAGTACTTCTCGCGCTCTTCGCCGGCGCCGCGATTGCCACCCAGGCGGGGCTCAACGCCTCCCTGGGCAAGCAACTCGGCAGCCCTCTCTTCGCTACGGTCGTCGCCTTTGGGGCGGGCCTCGGGTTCACGCTCCTGGCGACCATGGCGGTGGCCCGCCAGATGCCCGGGCCGGTCGCCATCCGCGCGGTGCCCGCCTACCTCTGGTTCACGGGCGGGCTCTTCAGCGCCTTCGCGATCGTGAGCTTCTACTGGCTCATCCCGCGCATGGGGATCGGAGCCACGATGTCGTTGACGCTGACCGGCCAACTGCTCCTTGCGCTGGTCGCGGGTCACTACGGTTGGTTTCAACTCCCCGCTGCGCCGCTCTCCCCCTCGAAGATGGTGGGGGCTGCCACGCTTCTGGTGGGCGTCGTCTTGGTCAACAGGGGCTGAGATGGCACTTCACAAGATGGACACCCGGGACCCATACGAAGCCAATATCCAGAACCTCACTGACCTGTGGGAGGCCATGGGCGCGGCGGCCAACGAGCCCGACTCTGAGCCCGTTCTCCATGTCTCGAAGAGTTGGCCTGACCGCCTCTGGTTCCGTGTCGAGGCCCGGCCGGAGCAGGCCGACGCCCTGCGCCTGATCGAGGGGGCCCGCGCAGCTGCGCGGCCTTTGATCCTCCCTGTCTGGTGCCGGGGGGAGGCTGATCCGTTCCTTCGGTCGACAGCTGCCGGGGGCTGGAGCCTCGCCCATGAACTGGACGCGGCGGGTTTCAAAGTGACCTTCGAGCAGACACTCATGGATCTCAGCCTGGCGCGCTGGAACTCGAGTGCCGTTGCTGGAGCCGAAGTCGAGCTGCAGGAGGTGGGTGGCGACACTCGATCCTGGGCCGATGTGGCTTCAAGGTCGTTCGGATACACGGTCCCTGCGGCCGTCACGGGCCAGCTCATCGAGCACGCCGGCGTCAGCTTGATCGTGGCGCGCGAAGGGGGCCAACCCGTCGGTACGGGCCTCGTCTACGCGCAGGGAGAGATCGCCGGCCTCCACATGGTTGGCGTCCTTCCCGAGGCGCGGCGAAAGGGGATCGCACGGAAGATCATGCTGCGCCTCCTCGACGACGCACGGGCGCGTGGCTTCGGGCGCGCGACGCTGCAAGCCTCAGCGATGGGGGAGGGCCTCTATCGAGAGCTCGGATTCAGGCCCCAGGGGCGGATCCTCAACTTCCAGCGCGAGTAGGGCCTTCCAGGGCGCATAGTGGCTAGGGGCGACGCTTCCGAGGGGCGTTGCCATGGCGTTCGCCATGACACGGCCCCGGCGCAGCGACTCCCATCACCGCGGCATGGCTCAGCGCGGGCCCGTGAGCTTCGCGGCCACTTGCCCGGGGCTGAGTGGCTGGAGGCCTTCCACGGACAAGGCGTCGCGCAAGTGCTTCGCGGGCTCGCTCGCACGCATTCGGGCGTAGGGAAGGTCGATGCGGCCGTTCTCTCCGAAGGGGTAGCGGAAGCGGGCGATTCCATCCACGACTTCGAAGGTCTCGAGGCCCGAGAAGAGCGCGCGGCCCATGGCCCGCCCAACCTCCTCTTCCCACGGCTCCATCTCCGCGCCTTCGGGAGCAAACGGGAGTTCGGCAATCCCCTTCATGGTGTTGGCGACTTGCCACGGCGCCAGGGGCATCCGCACCTCAAGGGCCTCGCCGTCAAGCACGACCCACGGGCCGCCTTGGCGGGCGTAGGCGTTCCGCGACTCCTCGGCAGCGACCTCGCGGGGGGAGGAGCCTTCGGCGGCGCGGGCGTCGAGGACCGAGCGAGACAGGAGCTCGTTGAGGAAAGTGATCAGCTTCTCAGCCTCTTTGACTTGGACGCGCTGGTAGAGCCCAACCTCCTGCTCGGAGTCAAGGTAGAGGCCTGCTGCCTCGACGCTGATCCCGTCCCGGAGCCCCAGCCAGAGCGCTTCGATGTCCGCCCAGTCCGCGTCTTTTGCCTCCCTCGTGATGGCCTCGGGGACCTTGGTGAGGTCGAGGGCCAGGGGCGAGGCGAGCAGTACGAAGTAAGGGGCGCCGTCCGCCGCGGCCCGAAGGCGCTCGACGGCACCAGCGATCCGCTCTTCTTCCGTGGCCGGACTGCCGAAGAGGCGCGGCACGCCGGTGGCGGCCGCATGGAGACCGCGGCTGTCGATGGTCAACGTCAGAACGTCGGTCTCGGCGTCATACGCCAAGCCGACGTCCTGTTGGGCGACTTCGTACTCCGAGCAGCCCGAGGCGAGCAGGCCCAGGCTCAGGAGGAACAGGGTGAAGAGTGGGGTGGCAATGCGCATGGGGGCACTACGGAGCCCACCGTCCTCCCTTTCAATTTCTCCGGACTTGCTGTCACGGGGCCCGTCGGAATCGCGGGGTGACGCCTCAGTTCCGGCGTACGAGCCAAACGAAGCCGTTGCGCTTCGGTTGGCCCTCCGGCGCATCGGGGTTGCTGTGGTAGTCCCCAACGACGAGGTCGAGGTCGCCGTCGGCGTCGAAGTCCACCACGGCGACCTGGGTCCGTTCACCGATGGTGCCGGGCTTGGCATGTCCATCGGGCACGAGCGCAGCCGCGGCTGCGAACGCTGGGGTGCCCTTTTTCCCCACGTTGCGGAACCAAAAGACCCCGCCCTCGTCGCTGCCCGTTACAAGATCGAAGCGGCCGTCCCCGTCCCAGTCGGCGGCCACCGGCATCGCATGCTTGTTCTTCAGGAGCGCTGGCTCGCCAGCCACCTGCACCTGCAGGCTCTCCGTGGGCCAGACCGCCGCCTCCCGCGTCCCCTCGTTGAGGCGCACGTAGATGCGGCCGTCGCTCGTGCCCAACAGCAGGTCGAGCAAGCCGTCAGCGTTCCAATCCACAGGGAACGCGGAGATCCCGATCTCCCGCGGGTAAAGGGAGCCCGGCGTCGACTCCCAGTGGCTCTCGTCGACGTTCCACGACTGCCCCACGCGCACGAGATGTCCCTCGCTGTCGCGAAGCCGCTGCGGCAGGTCAAAACCGCCGCCCTTCAGTCCCTGGGCGACGAACACGACGCCTTCGAAGCACCCCGTGACCATGTCCCGGTATCCGTCCCCATTCATGTCCGCAAACTGCGGACCGAGGGCAATGCATCACCAGTTGTGGATATAGAGGTCTTGCTCCCGGGCCTGTAGCAGACCCTCGCTGCGGTACTCGGGCTCGGCCTTGGTTCCTACGTTCCGGTAGACCTGGACGTGGCCCCGGTAGTTGCCCACCAGCAGGTCGTCCTTCCCGTCGCCGTCGAGGTCCGTGACGAGTGGCCCCGAGTGGCCCCCATGGGCCCCCGTTGAGATGGGAGCTCCGTTGCTTGCCAGGCGCACCGGTTCGGCGAGGACGACGGGCGGGGCATCTTGAAGCGGGCTGAGGTAGCAGCCTGCGAGGGTCACGGTTGCGGCAAGGAGCATGTGGTCGATGGGGCGAGGGGGAGCGGGCCGGTGGCACCACCATTGAAACCCATTCGGGGGCTCGCGGGCCGTGCCTTCTTGACAGCGTGGATTACCCGGCCCCCGGCTTGGCACGGCCCGGGGCCGCGGCTCACCCGTCTCATCTTTGGGACCCATTCTGGCCCGCCCTGCACGTCGATTCCGTCCCCGTGTCCAATGGGTACAGTGTCACCGGTTTCACGCACTACGAGCTGTCTCTTATACACATCTCCGAGCCCACGAGACTAGGCATGATCT
>CAJXRJ010000336.1 GCA_913058555.1 uncultured bacterium | reverse complement strand
CTACACACTGCATATCGTCGGCAGCGTCAGATGTGTATAAGAGACAGCCCGAAGGTCGATCACTTGGAGCAAAGCTCGACGATGAGCTGCTCTTGGATCGGGAACATGAAGTCTTCGCGCTTGGGCAGGGTCGTCACGGTGATCGCCATGGCGTCCCCGTCGATGCCGAGCCAGTCAGGCTGGACTCCACCCTTGTTCACGTCGATGAACGCCGAGACGATCTTCTTGGTGTTCTCCTTGTCACGCGGAGTGATGACATCACCCGGGCGGACGCGGTACGACGGGATGCCGACGCGCTTGCCGTTCACGAGGTAGTGGCCGTGGTTCACCATTTGCCGGGCCTGGGCCAGGGTCGTGGCGAAGCCGCCAGAGAGCACGACGTTGTCGAGTCGACGGTTGAGGAGCGACAGCAGGTTCTCACCCGTGTTGCCCTTCATACGCTCGGCCTCAGCAAAGTAGCGCTTGAACTGGCGCTCGAGAACGCCAAAGACGCGCTTGAGCTTCTGCTTCTCGCGGAGTCGCACGCCGTACTCAGTCACCTTGCGGCGGCTTTGGGCGTGGACGCCAGGCGGGTAGTCGCGGCGCTGGAGCACTGCGACTTTTCCGCTGGACGTGTTCTGGCCGAGGAAGAAGAGGTTCATCCCCTCCCGGCGGCACTGCTTGATCTTGGGTCCGGTGTAACGAGCCATATCGTTTTGAAGCGGGTCGTGTTCGTTCTAGGAGCCGGCCTTGGGTCTCACAAGATGGCGCGAAGGCAGCGCATCGGGGAGTCAGGGGCGGATACCGCGTTCGAACGAAGGTGAATCAGACGCGGCGGCGCTTCTTAGCGCGGCAGCCGTTGTGGGGAAGCGGAGTGACGTCCTCGATGGAGATCACCCGAAGACCGGCGTTAGCCAGGGCGCGGACCGCGGACTCGCGTCCCGAGCCGGCGCCTTTGACGCGGACTTCGACCTCCTTGAGGCCGTGACGCATCGCCGCTTGCGCGGCGTTGTCCGCCGCGCGCTGGGCGGCGAACGGTGTGCTTTTGCGGGTTCCCTTGAACCCTTGGCTGCCCGCCGTGCCCCACGAAATCGTGTTGCCGGCTGGGTCGGTGATCGTCACGTGGGTGTTGTTGAACGTCGACTTCACGTGGACGATCCCCTTGACGATGTTCTTTTTCGCCTTGCGCTTTGTGCTCTTGGCCATGATTCGTTGAACGCTGAGTTCGGGTGCCTGGTGGCGGGCCGCCCCCTTGAGGAGGGCGGGGGCCGCCGGACGGCATTACTTCTTGATCGACTTCTTGCCGGCGACGGTTTTCTTCGGTCCCTTGCGGGTACGAGCGTTCGTCCGGGTGCGCTGACCACGACAGGGCAGGCTGCGCCGGTGACGGAGGCCGCGGTAGCAGCCGATGTCGCGCAGGCGAGAAATCGCCTGTGCCAGGGAACGACGGAGGTCACCCTCCACCGAGTAGTTCTTCCGCAGGTGGTTAGCGAGGTTCGTCAGCTGCTCCTCGTTCAGGTCCCGCGATTTCATCCCCGGGTCGAGGTTGAGGTCGCGGCAGACGTCGAGTGCCGTCTTGCGGCCTACGCCGAAGATGTAGGTAAGGCTGATCTCCAAACGTTTGTCGTTTGGGATGTCGACGCCGATGACACGTGCCATGAGATGCTCTGTTTAGTGGGCCCGAGGGGCGAAAAGACGCCCAGTGATACTGCGGGCGATGCTGACTTGGAGGCGATGGATCCGACGGGTGCCGGAGCCTCGTTGTTGCCCACAAGAAAGTAGGGCAGGTGAGTGAGTGAGGCGGGAAGGAATCGCGGCTGCGACTACTTGCCCTGCTTCTGCTTGTGACGGGGGTCTGCTTTGCAAATGACGCGAAGGACACCGCGACGCTTGACGATCTTGCAGGAGGCGCACATACGCCGGACGCTGCTGCGAACTTTCATCTTCTTCTTCTCCTACGGCCGCGGCCGCCGCGTCTGCGGCGCTCACCCCGGCAGGTGATCCGACCCTTGGTGAGGTCGTACGGTGACATCTCGACTGTGATCTTGTCGCCAGGAAGGATCCGGATGTAGTGCATCCGCATCTTTCCCGAGACGTGGGCAAGGATCTCGTGACCGGACTCCAACTTCGCCCGAAAGCGTGCGTTGGGGAGTGCCTCAGTCACGATCGCCTCGACCGTTATGGGTTCTTCTTTTGCCATGGGTTGCGCGAGCTAGCTCTTGCCAGGTTGCGCTCCCCCATCGCGCTTGGTCCAGGAAGCGGAGGAACGCCCTGCGGCACCCTTCTTCTTCTTGCCAGATTTGGTGCTCGTGGCGGGCCCGGCGGGCTCGTCACCGCTGCCATCGTAAGCCTTCATGACGAGCTGCGCTTGCAGCTTGTCCACCAGCTCGAGGGCCACCCCCACCACGATGAGCACGCTTGTGCCACCGAGGAAGTACTGCATCTCCATGGTGAGACCGGAGTCCCTGGTGATGAAGTTTGGCAAGACCGCGACCACGGCGAGGAACGCCGCGCCGGCCAGGGTGATCCGGGTCAGGACGCTGGAGAGGTACTCCGCCGTCTTGGCGCCGGGTCGAATGCCGGGGATGAAGGATCCGTGCTCCCGAAGGTTGTTCGCGATCTCCTCAGGCTGGAACATCAGACGGTTCCAGAAGAAGCAGAACGAGAAGATCAGGAGCAAGTAGAGGGTCGTGTAGATGAAGCCGGTCGGCGTGCCGAACATGCGCGCCCCGTAGTCCCAACCCATCCACTGGAAGAGGATGCCGGGGATGACGAAGAGCACCGAGGCGAAGATGATCGGCATGACGCCGGCCATGTTGACCTTGAGCGGCAGGAAGTGACGCTGGCCTCCGTAGACGCGGCGTCCGCGCTGGAGACGGGCGTACTGGATCGGGATGCGCCTTGCTCCTTTGTGCATGAACACCACGACGAAGATCGTGATGGCCCAGACAAGGAGGAGGAAGACCATCGTGTTCCAGAAGTTGTCGCTGCTCTTGAGGGCCACGACGCTGTTCGGGAGACCGGCGATGATGCCGGCCATGATGATCAGGGAGGCGCCGTTGCCGACCCCGTACTCCGTGATGAGCTCACCGATCCACATCACGAGCAGGGCGCCCGCGAGCAGCGCACCCACGACGATGATGCCGAGCATGAACTTGTGCTGCTCCATCATGGGGTCGATCATCCCTTCGGTCTGAAGGAACACCCCCGTGTAGACGAAGATTCCCTGGACCAACGCGATGGGCACCGTCGTGAGACGCGTCCACTGGTTGATCTTCTTCTGGCCTGCGGCACCTTCCTTGGCGACCGCCTCTAGCTGAGGCGACACCTTGGTAAGCATCGAGAAGATGATGGACGCCGAGATGTACGGCATGATCCCGAGAGCAAAGATCGTCGACTGGCCCAGCTGTCCGCCGGACAAGGCCGAGATCATCCCGAACAAGCCACCACCGGATTCACTAATGAATGCGGGGTCCATGCCGGGGATCGGGATCTGGAAACCGACCCTGTACGCGATCAGAAGGCCCAGCGTTCGCAGGATGCGCTGCCGGGTCTCCGGGATCTTGAACAGCTTTAGGAAGTTGTTCTCCACGGTATATTGGGGTCAGGGTAGGTCGGTGAGGGAGAAGTGGAGGCCGGGAAGGTGGCCGGGCATGATCACGTGGGTCGTGAACACGAAGTTCGAGAACGCTGAGTTCGACAACAGAGTGGGGTGCCGTAGGTAGCCCAACTAGGCGTCGGAACCAACAGTAGCTTCGCGGCCCATGCCGTCGAGCTCGACGACCGTGCCGCCAGCGGCTTCGATCTTCGCACGGGCGCTCTTCGAGAACTTCTGGGCACGGACGGTGATGCCGTTGGAGACCTCACCGTTGCCGAGGATCTTCAGGAGATCGGTGTTCTTGGAGGCGAGGCCCTGGTCGAGGATCATCGAGAGGTCGACAGTGGTGCCGGCATCGAAGGCGCTCAGGTCCCCCACGTTGATGATCGTGTAGTCGGTGCGGAAGCGAGCGTTCGTGAACCCGCGCTTCGGAACCTGGCGGTAGATCGGCATCTGGCCGCCCTCGTAACCAGCACGGCGGCTGGCGCCGGAGCGCTGACCGCGACCTTTGTGGCCACGGCCTGACGTCTTGCCATTGCCGCTACCTGGGCCACGGCCGATGCGCATGCGCTTGGCGTACTTCGTTCCCTTGGAACAAACGGTGAAGAGATCCATGTGTCTAGTTGGTCTTGGAGTGACAACGAGGACGATGCGATGTGTCCCGAAGGGACATCATCTTAACTGTGTCCCGGGGGACTACAGCTTCGTGCCGCGAAGTTCCTCGACTTGTTCGGGGGTGCGAAGTTGACCCAGGGCGTCCAGCGCCGCCTTGACCAGGTTGATGGGGTTGGTGGAGCCCATGGACTTCGAAAGCAGGTTCTTGATGCCTGCCATCTCCGCCACGGCGCGCACCGAGGTGCCGGCGATGATGCCCGTACCTTCGGAGGCCGGGATCAGCTTGACGCGCGCCGCGCAGAACTCGCCGATGACCTCGTGGGGAATGGTCCCCTCTTTGGTCAGGGGCACGCGCTGCAGGTGCTTGCGTCCGTCTTTGTTGGCCTTCTCGATGGCCGCGGGGACGCCGCGGGCCTTGCCGAAGCCGTAGCCGACAACGCCGGAGCGGTTGCCAACGACGCAGAGGCCGGAGAAGGAGAAGCGGCGGCCGCCTTTCACCACTGCAGCGCAGCGGTTGACCTTGAGGAGCTGCTCGCTGAGCTCGCCGGACTCCTCGATCTCAGCGTGGTCGAGATATTCGATCTTGGTCTTCATGGGGATATGTGCTCGCGCGGCGGATTAGAGACTGAGGCCGCCCTCACGGGCAGCTTCGGCGAGGGCCTTGACCCGCCCGTGATAGCGTGAGTAGCCGCGGTCGAGCACGACCTCGGTGATGTTCTTCTCTTTGGCAAGGCGAGCGATCTCGGCGCCGATAACGACGGCCTTCTCGGTCTTCGTCTTGCCGTTGAGTTGATCCCCAAGCTTCTTCGAGGTGGAGGAGACAGCGCAGAGGGTCTTGCCCTCTTCGTCGTCGATCACCTGAACGGAGATGTGCTTGGAGGTGCGGTGCACGGAGAGCCGGGGACGCCCGGAGAACTTCCCGATGCGGCGCCGAACGCTCTTGGCGCGGCGGTCGCGGCGCTTGTTCTTGAGTAGCTGGGTGGCTTTCATGACTGACGCGATCAGGAACCGAACGACTTGCCGGCTTTCCGGCGAACGTACTCGCCTTCGTAACGGATGCCCTTGCCCTTGTAGGGCTCGGGGGGGCGGACGGAGCGGATCTCGGCGGCGATTTGCCCGACGGATTGCTTGTCCGGTCCAGTGAGAACGATGGAGGTGGGATTGGGGGTCTCCACCTTGACGCCTTCCGGCATCTTCATGGGAACGTCGTGGCAGAAGCCAATGTTCAGGACGACTTTGTCGCCCTGAGCCTTCGCGTTCCAACCAACTCCGACGATCTCGAGCTTCTTCTCGTAGCCCTTGTTCACGCCGTGGACCATGTTGGCCACAAGGGCGCGGGTCAGGCCGTGGTAGGCGCGAGCCTGGCGCGGGGCGCCAGAGCCGTTGATGGTGACGGTGGCCTCAGAGCCCTCGACTGCCATCTCCACCTCGGGGCGGAGAGTCAGGGAGAGGTTGCCCTTCGGGCCTTTTACGTTCACGTCGCGCCCTTTGACGTCAATGGAGACGCCGCCGGGGATCGTGATGGGTGCTTTGCCGATTCGTGACATGTCGGGATGTTCCTGGCCTTTGGGGCCGGATCAGTAAACCTCAGCGAGAAGTTCACCGCCGACGCCCAGCTGGCGCGCCTTGCGGTCCGAGATCACGCCCTTCGGCGTGGAAAGAACGTGGATGCCCTGGCCCCGAAGGACCGGCTTGAGCTCCTTCAAGCTGGCATAAGCACGGCGACCCGGCTTGCTCACACGGATGATGGAGCGGATCACCTGCTCGCCATCGATGCCGTAGCGCAGCGTGAGGTGGAGGGTGCTGGAGGGCTTGCCTTCTTCGACGCGATATCCGTCGATGAAGCCTTCGTCCTTAAGGACGTTCGCAATCCCGACGCGCATGCGCGAAGCGGGCATTTCAACGTGCTTACGGTTGATCCGGTTTGCGTTCCGGATCCGCGTGAGCATGTCGGCAATAGGGTCGGTCATCATGGCTGTGTTACCTCTCTAATACGCCTTCGCTCAGGCCTTCTTGGTGCGGTCGACGAAGGGCATTCCGAGTTCTTTGAGCATCAAGTAGCCCTGCTCATCGGTATGCGCCGTGGTCACGAACGTGATGTCCATGCCCTGCTGGAACTCGATCCGATCGAACGGGATCTCGGGGAAGATAGACTGCTCGGAAAGTCCGAGGGTGTAGTTGCCACGGCCGTCCAGCTTGTCCTTGACTCCGCGGAAGTCGCGGATACGGGGGAGGACGACGGAGATGAGGCGGTCGGCGAATTCCCACATGCGATCGCTGCGCAGCGTGACGGCGCAGCCAATCGGCATGCCCTCACGGAGCTTGAAGCCGGCGATGGACTTCTTAGCGTTACGGATGGTGGCCTTCTGGCCGGTGATCGTTCCGAGGTCCCGGGCGGCCGTTTCGACCTTGGACTTGGACTCGACGGCACCTTTGACACCCATGTTGATCACGATCTTCTCTAGACGAGGAACCGCGAGGGCGTTCTTGATGTCGAAGGCTTCCGACAGTTTCGGTCGGACGTCCTTCTCGTACTTTTCTTTAAGGCGGGCAGCCATTGGATTTCAGGGCCGGTCGTTGTCGGCCTGGTGGTGAGTTGGCTTTTGGAGTGAAGAGTTGGGATCTCCCCCACCGAACCTCGAAGGGCCGTGGGAGCAGGATTCCAGTTGGAAAGTCAGATCAGGCGGACGGACGCTTGCGCGTGCCCTTGCCGGTCTGGGGGTCCAGCAACTGAACGTTGCTGGCATGGATCGGGAATTCGCGCTCAACGCGATCGCCCTGGGGGTTCTGCTGCGTCGGCTTCTCGTGCTTCGTGCGGATGTTGACACCCTCGACGATCACACGGTTGCGGTCCCGCTGGACCTCGACGACGGCGCCGGTTGAACCCTTGTCGTTGCCAGCGATGACAATGACGGTGTCTCCTTTCTTGACGTGCATCAGATCACCTCCTGGGCGAGCGATACGATCTTCATGAAGCTGCGGTCGCGAAGCTCGCGGGCCACGGCCCCGAAGATGCGGGTGCCTTTCGGGTTGCCTTCGCCGTCCACAAGAACGAGAGCGTTGCGATCGAAGCGCACGTAGCTACCGTCGGAGCGACGGGTGTTCTTCTTCACGCGGACGATGACGCCCTTGACGATCGTGCCCGGCTTGACCTCGCTACCCGCGATCGACTTCTTGACCGAAGCCACCACGATGTCCCCGAGGCCGGCGTAGCGACGGTGGGTACCGCCGAGAACTTTGATGCACTGGACTTGCTTGGCGCCGGTGTTGTCGGCGACGTCCAGGTAGGACTGCATTTGGATCATGAGGACACCTCATCAGAACCGGAGTTCTTGTCATCGCCCATCGCATCCGCCGTTGCAGCAGCCTGAAGCTCACCCGGCTTGAGTGCACCGGCGGGGAGCGAGGGACGCTCCACGACGCGCAGCAAGCGGTAGCGCTTCGACTTCGACATCGGGCGGCACTCCATGACCTCGACGACGTCGCCCTCGAGGGCTTCGTTCTTCTCGTCGTGGGCGTGAATCTTCGAGTGGCGGCGAATGTACTTCTTGTACTTCGGATGCTTGAACATCCGCTCGACGCGCACAGACAGGGTCTTGTTGTGCCCGGCGCTCGAGACAATGCCTTGGACGACGCTTCGGCGGTTACGCGCCAGGCTGTCTTCGGCTGTGTTGGTGGTGTCGCTCATCGCGGAGGGGTCGCTGGGATCAGCGTCCTTAACGGTTCGTGTTCTGCGGAAGCCCGCGGGTGTTCTTTGAAAGGGGGGTGCCCGTCGGGCCGTATCGCGCTGGCCTACTTAGAAGCCGCGCCACGGACCCCGATGGTCCGCTCGTGGAGGATCGTCGTGATGCGCGCAACGTTCTTGCGCAT
>CAJXRJ010000335.1 GCA_913058555.1 uncultured bacterium | reverse complement strand
CGTGGTGTCCCGGGTGGGGGGGCGCCGGCGCGCCCTGGGAACCCGAGATTTGGGCGAAGAGTCTAACCTCTTCCCCTATGAGCACGCCCCGCCCACTCCTGGTCACTGGCTTCGAGCCGTTTCTTGACGTCGCCGTGAATCCCAGCGGTGAGGTCGCAGGCATGCTCGACGGCGAGGTTTGGCCGCCGGGGGTGCCCGTGGTGGGGGTTCAGCTGCCCGTGAGCTTCGACCGTGGCCCTGCGGGCCTCGAATCAGCCCTCACGGGCCTCTCCGCGCCGCCCCTCGCCATCCTGTCCCTCGGGGTGCACCGGGGACGCTCCTTCCGGCTGGAGCGGCGTGCGGGGGCGCGGTTTGCGAGTCCCAAGCCCGACAACGACGGGCTGGTGGGGGAGTCGATCACCTTGCCGGGGCCCAAGTTCCGGGAGATGCGACTGAACCCGGCCCAGGTCCACACCTGGCTCGAAGAGGCCGGGGCGCCTGAGACGATGATCTCCACGGACGCTGGGGGGTATCTGTGTGAGCGCGTCTTTCGCGAGGGGCTCGACCGCTCGGTGGGCCTTGGTTGCCCCGCCCTGTTCCTCCATGTGCCGCCGGTGGAGTCCATGGCCGTTTCGCAGCAGGCTCGCATCGTGCGCGGCTTCGGCCAGCGGCTTGTGGCCGCCCTCGCCGACGACGAGGGCTAGGACCGGGGGAGGGGATCGACACGAAAAAGGGCGCCCCCCCGGTTTCGAGGGTGCGCCCAGCACTCTGGAGAGGCCCAGGGGGCTCACTCCGTCTTGATCTCCGTGATCGCCGTGCCGGCCATCGCGATTTCAGTGGTCATTTCCATCTCGCCGTTCATGGTCATCGCCATGTCCATATTGATGGAGAGTTCGCCTTCCATCTTCACCGAGTGAATGTGGCCGGCGGAGAGGTTCCAGAGCATCTCGCCCTCGCCGACGTAGGTCATCTCCATCTCCATGCGATCGACCTCGATGTCAATTCCCGGGGGCAGGTCGCCGCCGGCCATGTCGCCCATGGCGTCCGCCATGTCCGCCACGGCGAGCACGTCGAAGTTGAGCTCGATCACGGCGAGGCGGACGCCCTCCGATTCCCGTACTTCCTTCAGCTTGCCGGTGGCCGTGCCGTCGAGGGCCTCCTGGAAGAAGTGGCTCAGGTCGCCACTTTGACCCTGATCCATGCCGGGCATCCCGCCCTGGCCGCCGTCCATTTCCATTTCGACGCCGAGGTTCCCGCCGGGTGCGAGGAGGTCCTCGAGGACGCTGGGGTCGAGGTCGTAGGCGCCGCCGACCTTGAGGTCGTCGGTGGGGAGCAAGCGCGCCAGATCCATGCCGAAGGCGACCCCTTCGAGTAGCTCGGGCTCGCCGTCCTCGCCCTCTTTGAACTTCGTGTCGTAGGCCTCGTCCTTTTCGTTCCAGTCGAAGATCACGGTCTTGCCCTCGAGGGGGGACGTGCCGGAGCCCTCGATGGACTGCTGCATGCCCATGACCATGTCCATGTTGGACTCCATGCTGACGGCGTCGTAGGTCCGGCTGAGCTTGGTCATGCGGCCGTCCGTCATGGGCCCGTACTCGTCCGTCACCGTCACCGACTGCACGGCTTTCTGGTTCATCTCCATGCCGTCGATCGGCAGGGGCTCTCCGCCCATGCGGATGTCAGCATCGTCCAGTTCCATCTCCGTCGTCGTGACGAAGGACTTGGTGATAGCGACGCCAGCCTTCGGGGCGAAGCTGATGGTCTCCGCCGGGGCGGGGGAGAATGCAAAGAGGAGGGGGAAGGCGAGGGCGGCGGTCGTTGCGGAGTAGGTCATGGGGCCTCGGGGTGCCGTTGAGGGTGCCGTTGAGGATGCCGGAGGAGAGCCGGAGGGGAATCGGAGAGGAGCCGGTGGGGTATGGCGCGCCCGTGGGGGCGATGCACCGCAGCTATGGTGCGGTCCTACGGGGGGCTGCGAAATGTATTTAGCCCACGCCTCACACTCTCTCGGAAGATCGCCTGATTCCCATGATGCCTCCCCCGGGGGAAATGCAGAGCGGCCCCCCCCGGGAGCCGGGGGGGGCCGCTCGTGCCCCATCGGCGGGCCGATGGGGGCAAGGCGCTGGGCCTAATGGGGTCTTGCGAGCCTACTGGGCGAATTCAACCGAGACGGCGTCCGTCGTGTTCGACGTGCCTCCGTCGCGGAACCAGAGCTGGAAGTTGAAGACGCTTCCGGCGGTGATCATGGACTCCGAGGAGGAGCCAGTGAAGTCGAAGCTGTAGGCCGCGGTACCGAAGATCGGATCCGCCTGGACGATCGGAAGGCGGAGGATCGAGCCGCCGACACACAGGCGCCCAAGGCTACCCGTGAGCTGCGTGTTGATCTGGTCCGGTCCGAAGAAGTACAGGCCGAACTGGCCGTTCGGGATGCCCGTCGAGAAGAGGCTGAAGTTGTTGTCGCTAATGCGCTGGCTGCCCTGCGCCGCAATGATTCCCGGCTGACCCGAGGAGTTCACCGTGGTGTCGCAGTAGTTCGACGGCGCCGGAATCGACGGCTCGAGGGCCGTGACGCTGATGTCGTCGATCGCTGCTTCCACGATGGAGCCCGTGTTCAAGTCCGAGGCGATGAAGCGCAGCTGCATGTTGGCCGAAGGCGTCACGATGGAAGCGAGGTCGTAACTCGCGTTCAACCAGCCACCGTCGGTGTCGTCACCCGAGGGGCCGACGCGCTCGACGCGGACCCAGCTGGCCCCGCCGTTGTTGCTGACTTCGACGTCGAACACGTCCGCGTTCGGCGCGCCGCCTTCGGAGTTGGAGTACCAGCGTGCGTAGTTGACGTTGAGGACCTGGGCCGTCGAAGCGTCAAACACCGGGCTGACGAGGGTCGTGCGACCGCCGTCCACGTCGTTGGCGCCGAGGCTGCCGCCGGGGTTGCCCTGGCCGGTGAACCAGCAGTTCGTGCCCGTGGGGGTGTTGTCGTTCTCGGGCTGGGCTGCGGTGCCAACGGGGTTGCCGCGGGTCCAGATACCGGTCGTCGCGTTGTCACCAGGGGCGCCCGATGTCCAGCCAGAGTTCTGCTCGAAGTCGGTCTCGAAGATCGGAACGATGGTGCCGATGCTGAAGTCGAGGGCGGCGTTGAGGCCGCCGTCGGGGAAGTCCTCGGAGTTGCCGAGGTCGTCGGTGGCGCGCACGAAGTAGCGAACGACCGAGGGGGAGAGCTGACCGGGGATACCGCCAGCGAAGCTGATGCCGCCAGCGGCGGTCATCGGAGCGCTCTGAACGGCGCCGCCGTTGACGCTGTAGCGCACTTCGACGTTCGCGATGGACGTACCCAGGTTCGCGGTCACGTCGGCGCTCACGGCGTAGGGGCCGGTCTCGTCGGTGGTGTTGGCGAGATCGGTGACGTTCTCAACCGTGAGGAACGGAAGGTCGAAGCCCGGGAATCCCTGCTGGCGGAAGCCGCCGTCGATTTCGGTGTAGTTCGGCGTGCCGTCGTTGATGTTGCCGTTGTCGTCGTCCAGGGTCAGCCACTGGGTTTCGATGATGGAGCGGATGCCCGTCTGGTTGTAGCTGTTCATCCAGCCAAGGAAGAGGGAGTCCGCAACCATGTCGCCCTGGGCGTTGCCGAGGGCGTTGTTGAGGCGCGTCCGGATCTTCCAGGCGGCGCCCATCCAGACTTGACCGTCGGTGTGCACGGCGCCGTAGCAGCCGGGGTTCGCGTCACCGCAGAACTGGCGGTTGTTCGTTCCGGTGCGGATGTTGCCGCCCGTGGTGAAAAAGCCGCCGCCGACGACGGGGGTGTCGTACACGTACATCGCAAAGACGTCCGCGTTGCCCTCGCCCATGCCGTCGGAGCCGTTGCCGGTTCCGTAGCGGACGTTCAGCCAGTGACCCATCTCGTGGGCGATGACGGTGCTGAACGCGGTGTTCGAGCAACCGCCGCCGGTCGTGTAGAAGTTGACCGAGCTGCCGTTGAAGAATGCGTTGCAGTTGTTCCCGATGTTGACGTTGGCGCGGGCCCGGAAGTCCGCGGTGTTGTCGGTGGGGAAGCGGTCGCGGATGAAGTCGCGCAGCACGTTGATGTGGATCTGCGTGTTGGCCTGGGCCGTGTCGTTCTGGTTCGGCGTCGGGTTGGCCAGAAGGTCGTTCTGGATGCCCGGCTGCACGTTGTTGAACGTAATGGTGTAGTCCGCGCCAGAGTCGTTGCGGATGTCCGTGAACTGACCGAAGTAGTCGACGGTCAGGTTCAGCGGCGTGTTGACGCCGGCGAAGTTGAAGTTGCCGTCGCGATCGGTCTCAATCGTGCCGGCGCTGCTCGTGATGCGCGTGCGGGGCACGGCGATCGGCGTCGGCGCGTTGCCGGGCAGGTCCGCCGTGCTGCCGGGGGTCGCGTTGGCGCTGACCGTGCCGAAGACGTCGAAGTTGTGGACCGTCGAAACGGACTTGAGCACGTCGCGGCCGAGGGCGTCGATCGTGTACTTGCGGCCGATGGGGTTCGGGCCATCGAAGTTGGCCTCGACCTGCCAGCAGAGCTGCCACTGGCGGCTCTCGCCGGCATCGATCCAGGCGTGAACGAGGCGCTCGTTGCCCTGGGACGTCGGCGAGACGCCGAATTCGTTCTCGAAGGCACCAGCGGCGATCAGGTTCGCGAAGCCGGCGTTGATGAGGGGCTTGACGCCCTTGTCCTCGACGGACGGAGCGCCCGTCGTGTGGATCGACAGGAGCCGGCCCTGGGTGTCGAAGAGCACGTTGAACGCGGACTGCTCCACCGGGACTCCGGCGACCACTTGCTCGAAGCGCACTGAGACCTTGTCCGTGGTGTTGCCCATGGCGAGGGGCAGGTAACGGAAGCTCGGGCTCGTGAGCTCGACGTCTTCGATGCCGTGCATCTGGTACGTCTCCTGTGCCCAGTAGCGGGCGATGGCGAACCAGTCCTCGGGGACACTGGTGTTGGGCTCAAAAGGAGACTGAGCGTTGGACCCGAAGAGCATCTCCATGGTGCCCGTCTTGGGGTTCGTCAGCATCCGCCATCCGGCGCCGTGGTCCTCGCGCCACTGCTCGAGCAGGCGCTGGGGGCTGGAGGTGATTTCAGAGGATTGTCCGGAGCCCTGCGGTCCTGAAACCGGGGTCTGTGCCGTGGCAGTCATCGACGCAAAAGCGCCGAGGGCCAGCGTGGCTGAGGTTCGAAGAACCATAGTCAAGTGGGAGAGAGTGGAGTGGGCCGCGGACTGTCCTGCGGGGATGTGTCGCGGCGGGTGGGGATCCCGACGTGCGGGTGCAGCATCTGACGGTATCGGCAGCACCCATGGTTCCCTCCGGTGTCGGGTGTTGGGTACTGACGGCGTATATGTTGGGAGTGGAATCACCCTTAGGGGCGGCTCTCCCAACTTTCAATGATCCCCCGCTGAGCCTTGCCAGGCGGCCTTTTCGGGCTATTTCCCGGGTCTCCGCGGCGTACCTCCTGAGACACTTCGACGATGTTTCCTGGCGCCAGGTCGGGCACTCAGATCGCGGCGGCCTTCGGTCGCACGGCCGGGGCGTGAGTCCACTTGTCGCAACCCGAGGCAACTCGGGCGATCCTCCAACCTCTCCACCGAATGAAGATCTCCATCGAATACTGCGTGCAGTGAAACTACACGCCGCAGGCGGCCGGTCTGGCCGCTGAACTCCTGACCGCATTCCCCGACGCCGAAGTCGAGAAGATCGAGAGCAGCGGGGGCCGATTCGAGGTCATCGTTTCGGACAAGCTCATCTTCTCGAAGGCTTCGACGGGACGTTTTCCCGCCTACCAAGAAGTGCCCTCGCTCTTGATCGAGGCCCTTTCTTAGTTCGACGAAGTCCCAGGGCGAGCGCCTCGCCTCCACCTCCCAGCGGTGGGGGCGGGGCGTTTCGTTAGGGCTGGCTGCCAGGTTGATTCGGATTGAGGAGCCAGCTCCCGCGGAAAGTCCGGCCGGCACCATCGAATTTGGTGGGCCGTGAAGCACAATGGCTCCCTCGCACCCGATCTCCGCCGCTACATCACCTGGGCCCTTGCTGGCCCACCCCATGGGAACCGCTACCCGATCACGTCGTCGGCGCCTGCCGGCGCGCTTTTTTGCCCAGTCTGCCGCGCACAGTCCGAAGCCCCGTTACACGAAGATCGTTGCGACGATTGGTCCTGCGTCCGAGGACCTACTCGGGGAGCTGATCGACGCTGGCCTGGCGGTGGCGCGACTCAACTTCAGCCACGGGACGGCGGATGAGCATCGGCGGCGGATGGCCAAGATCCGGGCCGCTTCGGCGGATCGCATGACTCCCATCGCCGTATTGGCGGACCTCCCCGGCCCGAAGATGCGCACGGGCATGTTCCCGACAGGGTCCATCGACCTCGCCCCTGGGGACATTGTTCAGCTGAAGCCCGGCCAGGAGGTCGCGGAGCCGGGCGAGGTGTACATCGGCGTCGACGACTTGCTGGAGAACGTCCATCCGGGGCATCGGGTCTCGCTCGCGGACGGGCAGGTACTTCTGGTCGCCCTGTCCAAGAACTCGGACTCCATCACGGCGGAAGTGGTTCGCGGTGGGCCCGTGGGCAACCGAAAGGGGGTTCACCTGCCGGATTCTGACGTGAACTACGATCTTCCCACCGATGAAGATCGCGAGTTGATCCAGCTCGCCCGGGAGCTCGACGTCGACATGTTGGGCGTCAGCTTTGTGGGGCATGCCTCTGAGCTCGAAGAGATTCGCGGCCTCGCCCCGGGCATCCAGCTCGTGTCGAAAATCGAGCGCCAAACGGCACTCCGTAACCTGGACGAAATCCTCGATGCCACGGACGGCGTCATGGTCGCCCGCGGGGACCTTGGAGTGGAGCTCGACCTGGAGCGGTTGCCGCTGGTGCAGAAGGAGATCCTCGAGCGCTCCGTGCGCGCGGGCGTTTACTCCATTACGGCGACGGAGATGCTCGAGTCGATGATTGAGGCTGGCCGCCCCACGCGGGCCGAGGTCACCGACGTTGCGAACGCGGTGCTGGATGGCACCGACGCGGTGATGCTCTCGGCGGAGACAGCCGTGGGCAAGCACCCGGTCGCCGCGGTGTCCACCATGGCGCGCATCGCCCAGGTGGCGGAGGGGTCCAAGATCTATCAGCGCCGCCCGAAACTGACAGCGGGTCCCGAGCGCGGGTTCTTCTCACGGGCCACCGCGATGGCGGCGGTGCACGTTGCGAACGAAGTCGGCGTGGATCGAATCGTCTGCTTCTCAGAGACAGGCAACACGGTCCGCCTCCTCTCTCGCTTCCGGCCGAGTGCCGAGATCGTGGCCCTGAGTCCTCGGCCCGACACCGTGCGCAAGGTGTCGGTGCTCGCCCACGTTCGTGGCTTGCTCTTCCGAAGGGAGGCCAGCCTTGAACTGATGATCGATACGGCTGTCGACCTTCTGCAATCGCGTGGGATCGTGTCCACCGGCGACCGCGTCGTGTTCGTGGCCGGCGTGCCCGTTGGTTTCGCCCGCAGTACGAACGTGCTGAAACTCCATCGCATCGGCGAGGACGCTCGTTTCGGTTAGGCGGTGACTGTCGGTCGCCTACGCATCGCACCCCTGCGGGTGCCCGCTTTGGGACGATCGGTGCCGTTTGTGGGACGATGTGAGTCGACTCTCACGGTCGTTTGTTCCTCTCACGGCGATTCGGTCCTCTCCGGGGGATGGCAGTCTGCACCTTGATGACCGCTCTCAAGGGGCTCCTTCCGTAGCTCCGGGTCAACTCAATCTCCAAAGTCAAGCACGTTCACGGCTCCTACGAACCCGGTTGGTTTCGGTTGACGGAACGCCCGATGGGGTCATGATGGCCCTAGCCCATGCTGAATCGCTTCCAGTTTGCACGTCTGCGCGCCTTCCGAAAGGGCGCCAAGAAAAACGGGTCCGCCGACGGACGCCGTGAGGCCGAAAGTCGCCGTGACGAGCCCTTTGATCGGGGCAGTCAGGGATCCGGCGCGTCGCCCGCGCCATCACGGACGGAAGTGGACGATCGCTGGGAAGACGACGACCGAGTGGCGCGCCTCCTGGCACGGAGAGCGGCCGCCCAGGAGCTAGAGCGACAGGCTGTCTCTTATACACATCTGACGCTGCCGACGATATGCA